>JABIUG010000492.1 GCA_018700655.1 Rhodospirillaceae bacterium
CCTCGACCTTGAGGACTGGTGTGGCCAGCGCGACGACGAACACCAGGGTCGAAGCCGGCGCGACATCGCCGAGCGCCGCAATGCGCGCGGCACGGACGGCAGGAAGATTTTCCTCGCCGACAACGTATGTTGTGACCGACACGAGGTTCTCGACCGTCATGCCCTCGGCCGCCAGAACGGCCATCACATTGGCAAAACACAGTTCGGCCTGACGCGCGGGATCGTCGGGCACCGTGCCGTCAGGTTCTGCGCCAATCTGGCCCGAGACGTGGAGCTCGCGCCAACCTTCCGGCACAACCACGCCATGGCTGTAGTTGGAGAGCGGCGGAGCAATTCCGGCAGGGTTGAACCGTTTCATCATGATCAGGGCTCTCCGCTCACCTGGATCTCGTCGGAATGGGTTTGCGGCTCTGCTTCGGGCTCTGCTTCGGGCTCTGCCTCGGGCTCAGGCTCAGCACCCAGGAACTTCATATTTTCATCGCGCAGCCTGGCACTGTCGTCGTCATAGATGAACGGCAGGAAACAATAACGCGTGCCCTTGGTCATCGAGGTGCATTCGTGTAGGAGGGAACAGGAAAACACCACCGCACCGCCGGTGGGGGCACGATAAACCTTGCTGCCGTATTCGGCGAAACGCAGATCCCCCCCGCCATACTCTTCGGCGTTGAGATTGACGGAAACGGCGAACTTGCGGTGCATGGTGCCTTTGGTCCGGTTATCGCGATGGGGCCGGAAATGGCCGCCCGGATCGGCGGAATACTGGGCCACGATGTAACGCTCGATCTGGGTCGGGCGGAACATGAAGGCTTTTTCGATCTGCGGGAACAGGCGCTGGCGCAACATACGTTCGCATTCCAGGCACACTTCGCGTTCCTGAATGACGTAGTCGGTCCGGCGCTTGTGTTTGTAATCGTTGATCGCGACCGTGCGCCCGTTGACCTCGCGCATGAAACCAGATTCCTGGCCGCCATGCTGATTGTAGAGCGCGATCAGGCGCTTGCAGAGATCAAGCTCAAAGACACGCGGCGCCAACAGGACCGGGGCATGGAGCGGCACGCCGGCGTGGTTATCGGACTGCGGCAGGCGCTCGATCACGTTGGTCACGGCCCGGCCATGGGCCTCGGGATCAGGATCAAACGGCAACACGGCAAGGACACGCATGGAAGGATCGAGGATCACGGTGAGCCGGCGAAACCCCTGTTCGGACTGGGCCCCATAGAGCGTCGAGACATTGCGGTTGGTATCCCAGAAGTAACGAATACCGGGAACCCGTTGCAGCAGAATTCCTTCGTCCTCAGGATCGGTCGAGACTCCAAACAGACAGGCCCTGCCGTCGTCAAAATGGCGTTCCAGGGCGAGCAATTGATCGAGGTGCGCGCGCCCGGCGGCATCATGCGACGAGCCGAAGAAACACAATACAATGAAGCGCCCGCCCACCGTGTCGATGAAGAAGGTCGGGTTGTTGCTCGAACGCGCCTTGAAATCGGGCGCGAACTGGCCGCGCACCGGCGCTGCGCCCGGTGGCTGCGAAAGCTGTTCGATCGGATCAATCTGGGCCATGACTGTCCTCTGTTCTATGCCGCACCATGACTCCGCAACACCGGTCGAGACAACCGTCGAATGCAACAGACGTGGTGCCCGTCACGTCAATCGGGCAACGGCAGCTCGGCCAGGCGCCATACGCCCAGGCTCTTGTCTGACCATCCTCCACCGGCTTCGCCACATTCTTCATTGATCGTGATCAAAGGTCTGCCCCAGCGAAACGGGGCGTGTTCGAAGTTGAGCGCCCACCAATCGCCATCCTCACAATCTGAATTGGCCTGCCAGGCCGGAAACGTCGTGGTGATGAGAAACGCCGCGCCGCTCATGCGGAAATTGGCGATAGCCCTGCCGATATTCTCGTAAGAAAGATGCACCAGACAATCACGGCACAGGATGGTGTCGCAGAACGGCAAGGCGTCGCAGGTGATATCGCCCGGCAGGTACTGCCCCGCGATCGTGCCTGATGCAGCAGCCTGCGCCAGCCCGGCGATCAGTTCCGGCACGATATCAAGCCCGATTTAGTCGACGTTCAGGTCCGTGCGATTGATCCACACGGCATCGCCGCAAGGCGCATCAAGCAAACGGTGCGTGCCCAGGGTTTGAAGCACGGATGGCAGTTGCTGTCGCAGGGCCGCGGTCGCGGCATCCTCGGACCCGAGGCCGGATTTCGAGGGGTCGGCGCCCCAGAGATTGGTCGCGTGAATCTGCTGAAACCGTTCGGCCAGACTCAGACCATGGTAGCTCTCACGTGCTGCAGCAAAGCGCTGATGGGCCAGAACCGGTGGGCGTTTGTCGTCATCCATAGCAAAGCGCAGTGTCACTGCTGCCAAGAACAATCAGAACGCGTAATCGGTGAAGACCTTTTCGATATCGCCCTTCCAGGCGTTCTGGTAGCGATCAAGCAGGTCCTCGGCGGGAGTCCGCCCCGAGATCGCGATCTCCATCAGGGCATCGAGGAAATGGACCTCGTCCAGGCTGCCGTCATAGATGCGGCGCAGGCGCAGGCCTTCGCAGGAAATAGCCAGCATCTGCTGGGCGACATTCTGGACCGTGCCGCCACGGAACGGCGCCTTCAGGCCCATCGCCGGGACGTCTTCCTTCATCTTGACCTGCTCTTCCCAGGTCCAGTCCTTGACCAGGTCCCAGGCGGCATCGAGTGCGGTCTGTTCATAGAAGAGCCCGGTCCACAGCGCCGGCAACGCACAGATCCGACGCCAACCCGCGCCATCGGCGCCGCGCACTTCCATGTACCGTTTGATCCGGACATCGGGGAACAGCGTGGTGAGGTGGTCTTCCCAATCGGTGACGGTGGGGATTTCACCCGGCAACGCCGGCAGACGACCATCGAGGAAATCACGGAACGACATGCCCGAAGCGTCGATGTACTTGCCGTCGCGCATGACAAAATACATCGGCACGTCGAGCGCATAATCGACATAACGCTCGAAGCTGAAGCCGTCCTCGATGACGAACTTCAACAGGCCGCTGCGATCGGTATCGACATCGGTCCAGACGTGGGCGCGCTTGGAGAGATAACCGTTGGGTTGGTCTTCGGTGAAGGGTGAATTGGCAAACAGCGCGGTGGCGACCGATTGCAGCGCCTGGCCAACCCGGAACTTCTGGACCATATCGGCTTCCGAGCCGAAATCGAGATTGACCTGAACCGTGCAGGACCGAAGCATCATGTC
>JABIUG010000493.1 GCA_018700655.1 Rhodospirillaceae bacterium
CGCATGGGCACTGATGAGGGTTCGGTGACCGACAGCGCCGGTCTGGTCCATGACACCGAAGGCCTGCGTGTCGTCGATGCCTCGATCATGCCCAACAACGTGACGGCCAATCTCAACGCCCCTGTGACCATGATGGCCGAAAAGATCGCCGATCTGGTCGCCGGCAAGACGCCCCTGGCGCCGCTGACGCCGCCGCTGGGCTGATCTTGCTCTAGGGGTTGGCCGCCATCCAGGCCCGTGCCAGGTCCTGGGCTTCGAAGATCTCGGCAGCGGTCATGACATCGGCGAATATGGCGCGGACTTCACGGGCGTCTTCGTTGCCCTGCGCGGCAGCCAGGTCAAGCCACATATGGGCCTGGACGTAATCCTGTGTCACACCGAAACCCAATCCGTACATCCCGCCCAGCTTGCCCTGTGCTTCGGCGTAACCCTGTTCGGCACCCAGTCGAAACCAATGCACCGCTTCGGTGTAGTCCTGGCCCACCCCGTACCCGGCAGCGAACATGACACCAAGATTGTGCTGGGCCGCAGCGTTCCCCTGATCGGCAGACTGGCGGTACCATTTGGCGGCCTCGACATAGTCCTGCGGCACGCCCAGACCGTATTCGTACATGGAGGCGAGGTTGTTCTGTGCCGCCGAATTGCCTTGTTCGGCCGCGACGCGATACCACTTCGCAGCCTCCTCGTAGTTCTGGGGCACGCCAAGACCGTAATCGTACATTGAACCCAGGTTGTTCTGTACGCGCGCATCGCCCTGTTCCAGCAGAGGCCGCCATTCCTGCAGCGCGATCTTGTAGTCACCCCGGTTGAACGCATCCACACCGCTCTGGAAATCGGCCAGGGCGGGAAGGGTGAAGAGCAAAGTCGCTATCATCGAAAATCGTCGCATGGCGTAATCTTGCTTCCAGTTAAAGCTGTTGTCACGGGCTTGTCAGCCTTGTCGCTACACGCTCCAACTTCCTCGGAAGGTGACGTCGAGCAGGTCGTTCGTTTACTCCGATCTAGAGGCTCTTCAAGGATTCCGCCAAGACATCGAGCAACAGATCGGCGTGGTCACGGGTGAGCACCATGGGCGGGCGGATCTTGAGGATGTTCATGTCGGGGCCGATCGCGCCCGAGAGCACGTTGCGCTCTTTCATCGCTTCGATCAGGGATTTGGTGAAGGCTGTAGCCGGCGCCATGGTCTGGCGATCGGTGACGAGGTCGAGGCCGATGAAGAAGCCCGACCCCCGGACATCGCCGATCACGTCGTGTTCGCCAGCCAGTTTCGCGATCCCGGCCTTGAGATAATTTCCGACATCAAGCGCGCTGGCCTGCAGGTTCTCCTGTTCCAGCACGTTCAGCACGGCCAGTCCGGCGGCACAGCTCACGGGAATGCCGGCGAAGGTATTGAAATACTTGTGCGATTTGGCAAACCCTTCAACATGGGCGCGTTGGGTGATGCAGCCCGCCAGGGGCATGCCATTGCCCATGGGTTTTCCCAGGGTGACGAAGTCGGGCACGACATCGTGACCCTGATAGACCCAGAAATCGGTTCCCGTGCGGCCAAAGCCCGCCTGGACCTCATCGGCGATGAAAAGCCCGCCGGCCTGCCGGACGATTTCAGCGGCCTGCCGGTAGTAACCCAAAGGCGGAACCACGGTGCCGCCGCTCGACTGGATGGTGTCAACAATCATCGCGGCGACGCCGTGACCCCGCGCATTCAGTGTCTCGACTGCCTTGGCGATGTGCTCGACATATCGCGCAAGGGCATCGGTGCCCTGATGGGGCCCGCGCAACAGATCGGGGGCAGGGACCGATACGGCATAATCGGGCAGGCCCTCGACGCCGACATCGCGGGTCGAAATCTCGTAAATCGCCTGGCTGTGCCCGTGATAGGCGCATTCGGTGACAATCACGCCCTTGTTGCCGGTGGTATCACGCGCCAGCCGCAGGGCGAGTTCGTTGGCTTCGGTTCCGCTGCAGCAGAATTGCGCGGTGTCGAGTTCCGGCTCGAAGGTCGCCAGAAGCGTTTCGGCGTAGTCGAGAATGGTGTCGTGGAGATAACGCGTGTGGGTGTTGAGCTCAGCCATCTGGCTCTGTACCGCTGCGACCACGGCAGGGTGGCTGTGACCGACATGGGGGACGTTGTTGTAGGTGTCGAGATAACGCCTGCCCTGGGGATCAATGAGCCAGACCCCTTTGCCTTTCACAAGATGCAGCGGCTCGTCATAGAACAGCCGGTAGGCCGGGCCGAGGAGGCGGTTGCGCCGCGCGATCATGGCTTCGGTGTCGGACATGGGCCTGGGTTCTTTCTCGGTTAACGGCAGGCGTGTTTGAAGAGGTCGAGCGCGTCACCCTTGCCGATCGCCGAAAGCATCTCGAGCGAGCGGCGGGCCTGGGGCATGTTCTGCATGATGTAGGCCCGGTTTGCGGGAAACATGTCGGCGCGCCAGTGATAGATCAGCGCCTGAATGGTGGAACGGGTCATCATCAGGTCGATCAGAAGCGAGAGTTCGGCTTCTTTCAGGTTCGAGCGCTGATGATATCCACTGAGAAAACTGCAGACATTATCAAGTGGTTGTCTGCTATCGTTAATCCAATACATGCATCCAACTGCGATGTCTGCGATTCTGGGCGTGCGCACCATATCTCCGAAATCGATGAAGCCGGTCACCTGTGCGAGATCAGCGGGATCGACGATGTAGTTGCGCGGGCTCATGTCGTTGAAAACGACCTGCATCGGTAATGCGTTCAGGGCGGGAACCAGTTGGTTTCTGGCGTGCTCCAGCGGGACCTTGAGGAGATCGTGCAGCGCCTGATCGGTCACGTATTCCAGGAACGGTTCGAGATGGAGCACATGTTTGGGGTCGTAAAGCAGGATGTAGTCGTCTGACGGGTGGGAGAAGTTCTTCAGCGTGAGGGCAAGACGCGCCAGCCAGCCGCCCATCTCATGCGCGTTGTCGGGCCGCTCGGCCGGATCGAAGTCCGACAGCGCAAGTCCCTCCAGCCATGAAAACAGACGCACGACATGGGGCGTGCCCTGCGCGTCTTCGACGGTGATTTCGACTGCGCCGGTGGTTGTCTGGATGACGCGCGAGACCGGAAAGCCGGGATCGTGTTCTGCGACGTATTGGAAGGCCGTGGTCTGGAAGTTCGTCACACCGGGGTCTTCGGCCGCGTTGGAGAACTTCAGAAGCCG
>JABIUG010000494.1 GCA_018700655.1 Rhodospirillaceae bacterium
CAAACTTTTAGACGGGACTGTTTAACGCAATGTCTTCTTCGTCAGCTTCATCTCCACTGCTGTCTGATTCGTCATCAACTGCGTCATGATACATCACCAGAGGCCCTCTTTCAGAGGATCCGGTCAAAGATGTTGCAATTGGTATCGTCGCGCGTTGGCCAGTGGCAACAGCGTCGTGCTGCGGTCGTGGTTGCTGCGGGCTGTGGCGCCTTCGGGCCCAACCGTCCGCCGCTTGAGGGGATCGAGGCTTTCGAGGAAAGCGGTTCGGTCGAGTATCTGGTGACACGCAAGGAAGAACACCGCGGCAAACGTGTTGTCATCGCGGGCGGTGGCGATTCAGCACTCGACTGGGTCCTGGGCCTTCATGGTGTCGCCGACAAGATCATGGTCGTGCACCGCCGCAATCGTTTCCGCGCCGCACCCGACAGCGTCAAACGCATGGACGCCCTGGTCGAAGCCGGTGAAGTCGAACTCGTCGTTCCCTACCAGCTTCACGGGCTCGATGGGGAAGGGGGCAAGCTCCAGGCCGTGATCGTGGCTGATCTCGATGACAACGAACGCCGGCTCGAGGCCGACCTCCTGCTGCCGTTCTACGGCCTGCGCATGGAGCTGGGGCCGATCGCCGACTGGGGACTTAATCTCGAGAAGAACCTGATCGGCGTCGAAGCTGCGACCTGTGTCACCAGCACACCGGGCATCTACGGGGTCGGCGACATCATCACCTATCCCGGCAAGCTCAAGCTGATCCTGTCAGGTTTCTCCGAAACCGCGATGGCCGCACACGCCATCTACGACCTGGTTTATCCCGACAAACCCCTGCACTTTGAATACTCGACGACAAGAGGCGTTCCCGGCGACTGACTCTGCTCTAACGCCTGAATTCTGCCGGTTTCCTGTGTCTAGCTTGCTGCAGGGAACGTGACGCAATCTGGATGGGACCATGTGGGCAGGAAAGTGGCGGCGGCGCGTGGCGGTGTTCGTGGTTCTGGCAATTGGCTGGGGCATCGGCATGCATCAGGCCTGGATCAGCATGCCTTCGATCTGGCTGAGCCTTGCCGATGTCGATCTCGACCAGCCGCCGGGCCGTTTCGCGCGTATTTCCCTCAACGTCATGGCGAACGATCGCGGCGCCTGCTTTGCCGCACTGGACGCATCATCCCTGGGTTATGCCAGAGTCGCTGATCGCTTCGTCATCGACGGCTGCGGCCTGACCGACGGCGTGAGATACGAGCAGTCGCATCAGACCTACAGCGCCGCGTTTGAGGCGAGCTGTTCGATGGCTGCGGCAATCTACTGGTACGAGACGGAACTGGACCGGCCGGCGCGCGAACACCTGTCTTCAGGCCTGGCGCGGATCAATCATCTGGGCACCTATGCCTGCCGCAACATCAACAATGCTGAAACCGGAATGCGCAGCCAGCATGCCACGGCCAATGCCATCGATATTGCCGGGTTTGTGCTCGATGACGGCCGCGAGGTCTCGGTTTTGCGCGATTGGGCCGGCCAATCCGATGCAGCGTTGTTTCTGGATGCGGCACACCAAAGCGCCTGTCACTTGTTCAACACGGTGCTTGGGCCTGATTACAACAGCCTCCACGCCGACCACTTTCACCTCGACATGGGCCGGGACCGCGCCTGTCGCTGAAAACAAAAGGGCCGAAGCAAATGCTCCGGCCCTTTCGTGTGCAACCGAGTGGTTGTTCAGTAGCGGTATTCTTCCGGCTTGAACGGGCCGGCCTGATCGACACCGATGTAACTCGCTTGATGATCGGTCAGCGTGGTCAGCTTGGCGCCGACCTTTTCGAGGTGAAGCATGGCGACCTGCTCGTCGAGATGTTTGGGCAGGACATAGACCTCATCGCGCTTGTAGGTGCCCATGTCCTTGTGGCTCCAAAGCTCGATCTGGGCGAGCACCTGGTTGGAGAAGCTTGCGCTCATCACGAAGCTGGGGTGGCCGGTGGCGCAGCCCAGGTTCACCAAACGGCCTTCGGCCAGCAGGATGATCTTCTTGCCATCGGGGAACTCGATCTCGTCGACCTGCGGCTTGATGTTGTTCCACTTGAAGTTCTTGGTCGCCTCGACCTGAATTTCATTATCGAAATGGCCGATGTTGCAGACGATCGCGCGGTCCTTCATGGCCCGCATGTGGTCAACGGTGATGACATCGGTGTTGCCGGTCGCGGTCACGAAGATGTCTGCCTTCGAGGCGGCTTCATCCATGGTAACAACCTCGAAACCATCCATCGCAGCCTGCAATGCGCAGATCGGATCGATCTCGGTCACCATGATACGCGCACCAGCACCCTGCAGCGACTGGGCCGAGCCCTTGCCGACGCCGCCATAACCGGCGACCACGGCAACCTTGCCGGCCATCATCACGTCGGTTGCGCGACGGATGCCGTCGGTCAGGCTCTCACGGCAACCATAGACGTTGTCGAACTTCGACTTGGTCACGGAGTCGTTGACGTTGAAGGCCGGAACCTTCAGTTCGCCCCGCTTGGCCATCTGATAGAGACGCGCGACACCGGTCGTCGTCTCTTCACTGACGCCATGGACGTCTTTCATGAGCTCGGGATACTTGTCGTGCATGATCGCGGTGAGGTCGCCGCCATCATCCAGCAGCATGTTGGGCGTCCAGCCGTCGGGGCCATGGATGGTCTGCTCGATGCACCACTCGTACTCTTCTTCGGTCTCGCCCTTCCAGGCAAAGACCGGGATGCCGGCTGCGGCAATCGCTGCTGCGGCCTGGTCCTGGGTCGAGAAGATGTTGCATGAAGACCAGCGAATCTCGGCACCCAGATCAATCAGGGTCTGGATCAGAACCGCAGTCTGGATCGTCATGTGGAGGCAGCCGGTGATCCGTGCGCCTTCCAGCGGCTTGCTCTTGCCGTAGCCTTCACGGATCGACATCAGTCCGGGCATCTCGACTTCGGCGATGTCGATTTCCTTGCGGCCCCATGCGGCCAGCTCCATGTCGGCAACTTTGTAGTCGGTGAACTCGCTCATGTTGGCGTCCATTCCTGCTTGAGGAGAAAGAAGATGGTGGCCCGTTTGGGCGAGCGCACCGCTTAACAAATACCGGTCGTTGCGTCCAGCGTAGGCAGCAAATCAGGCCAGCGCGTTGAAGTCGTCGAGCAGTGCGGCGACCATGCCGGCATCGGTCTGCTCCATGATGGTCTGCGCCCGCCGGGTGGCCTCATTGATATCGAGGTTCCGGATGCGTTGCTTGACCCGCGGCACCGCCGAGGACGCCATCGAAAGGTCGCGGATGCCCAGGCCCAGAAGGATCGCGGTCATGCGTTCGTCGCCCGCCATTTCGCCGCAGACATTGACGGGAATGCGCGCCCGCAGCGCTGCGGCGGTGGTGAACTGGATCAGGCGCAGCACGGCAGGATGCAATGGGCTGTAGAGATGGGCGACCTGCTCGTCACCGCGGTCGATCGCCAGGGTATACATGGTGAGATCGTTGGTCCCGATCGAGAAAAACTCGCAATCGCGCGCCAGACCGTCGGCGCTCAACGCGGCGCCGGGAATTTCGATCATCGCGCCGACCGGTGGCATCGGATCGGCGATCTTGACCTTGCGCCGGCGCAGGCGCGTTGCCATCTTTTTCAGCACTTGGCGAACCTGACGGACTTCCGACGATGTCGAGATCATCGGTAGCAGAATCCGAACGGGCCCATGGGCGCCGGCGCGCAGGATTGCACAGAGCTGGTTTTCGAGCAGTTCCTTGACCTTCAGCGACAACCTGATCGCGCGCAGGCCCATCGCCGGATTGGCGCTGACGGTCAGGTGTTCACCCAGCGAATAGGGCAGCTTGTCGTTGCCGACATCGAGCGTACGCACGGTGACCGTCCGGCCCTTCATGCCGTCGACAATGTTGCGCAGATGGACGTATTGCTCGTCTTCGGTGGGGATATCGTCACGGTTGAGGAACAGGTATTCCGTGCGAAACAGGCCGATTCCCTCTGCGCCGTGGGCCAGGGCGGGCTCAACCTCGTTGGCCAGATCGATGTTGGCCTGGAGGCCGATGCGAACTTCGTCACGGGTGTTGGCGGGAACATTGCGCAGGTGTTCGAGCTTGCGCGCCTGACGGCCCAACTCGGTCCGCAGGCCTTTGTAACGCGCCAGGGTTTTGTCATCGGGATTAATCGTGACACGCCCGGTCCTGCCATCGACGATAACCATGTCGCCGGTGCGGACGTGGTGCAGAAGATCAGGCGTGCCGACCACCGCCGGCATACCGAGTGAACGCGCCAGAATTCCGGTGTGGTCCTGGGCTCCGCCGACCGCGGTGACAAAACCTGCGACGTTCTGGGGGTCGAGCAGGGCGGTGTCGGCGGGCGTCAACTCGTCGGCGACGACCACGGTGCCGTTCGGCAGATCGGTCAACGCCCGATAAGGCGATTCCATGAGATTGCGCAGCAGGCGCTGGCCGACATCGCGTACGTCCTTGCTGCGTTCAGCCAGGTAGCTGTCTTCCATCTGGGCAAAGGCGTTGGCGATTTCGCCGACTTCCTGCGAGACCGCTGACTCAGCGTTCACGCGCTGCTCGCGAATGCGGTTTTCGACGCCACGGACAAGGCGCGACCCTTCAAGCATCTGGCCATGTGCAGCCAGGAGATAACCGAGCTCTTCGGCGGCACTCTCGGGCAACCCCTTGGTCTTGCCGGCCAGCTTTGCGATCTGGGTTTTGGATTTTTCGACACAGGCGTTGAAGCGCTCGACCTCGTCGTCGATCGCCGCTGTGGCAATCTTGTAGCTGGGAACGTCGAGCGATCCGCTTTCGGTGACATAGGCCGGACCGATCGCAATGCCCTGGGCGACACCCAGGCCGTCAAGTTCCACCGTGGGGGATCTGGTGCTGTGGTTACTCATCGAACCGGTTCTCTACCAGTGCTGCCAGAGCATCGAGTGCGGCTTGCGCATCGCTGCCGCGCGCTTCGACCTGGATCGCGGTGCCCGGTGCCGCTGCCAGCATCATCAGGCCCATGATCGAGCGCCCGGAGACACGGGTGCCGTCCTTTTCGACATCGACCTCGGCCTCGAACGCACCCAGTGCCGCGCCGAACTTCGCAGCGGCGCGCGCATGAAGGCCGCGCTCGTTCACGATCACCAGTCGTCTGGATTCGACATTTGTCGATTCGCGGCCTTTGGACATGGACGTTGCTCAGCCCTTGGGTTTGAGCAGGCTGCTTGCCACGTTGATGTACTTGCGGCCCGATTCCTGCGCTGCGCGGACGGCATCCTCGAGAGATTCGGTTTCGCGCGCCGAAGCAAGCTTGATCAACATGGGAAGGTTGATGCCGGCAATGACTTCCACATTGCCGGCTTCCATCACGGAAATGGCGAGGTTTGACGGTGTGCCGCCGAACATATCCGTCAGGACGATGACGCCCGAGCCATTGTCGACATTCTTGACCGCGTCGAGGATGTCGTCGCGGCGTTTTTCCATATCGTCATCGGGCCCGATGCAAATCGTGCGCACAGATGTCTGTTCACCAACGACGTGTTCCGTCGCAGCCACAAACTCCTCGGCCAAGCGGCCGTGGGTTACCAGTACCAATCCGATCATTTCTCGCTGCGTCTGCTTGTGCTGTTTACCGGGCTGTCTGTCGGCCCGTCATGACGGCAGTTCGCGATGTTGCAAACCGACCCGTCGACCACCCTCGCTTAACAGAGCGGTGAGCCGTTCGGCAACAAAAACCGAGCGGTGCCGACCCCCGGTGCAGCCGATCGCAACGGTCAGATAACGTTTCCCTTCGTCCGCATAGGCGGGAATCAGGTCAGATACCAGGCCTCCGAAACGGTCGAAAAATGGAGGAAAACGAGGGTCTTTCTCGATGAATCGGGCGACATCGGCTTCTTTTCCGGTTTTTTCGCGTAGATCATCGTCGTAATACGGATTGGTCAGAAAGCGCACATCGAACACGATGTCGGCGTTGCGCGGGATTCCATGGCGGTAGGAAAAAGAAACGACAAAGACCGCCAGCCTGGGCGTCGGATCGATTCTCAAGTGCTGGCCCAGATGCCGGCGCAGTTCGGCGCTCGACATCAGGGTGGTGTCGATGACCAGGTCCGAACGTTCCATGACGTGGCGCATCAGTCCGCGCTCGGCTTCGATGCCGTCGATCAGTGTGCCGTCGCCGGCCAGCGGGTGGGGACGACGGGTTTCAGTGAATCGACGTTGCAAGGCATCGGCATCGCTGCTCAGGAAAACCAGTGTCACCGCAAGCGCAGGCTGATCATGAAGATGCTGCGTGACGGCCAGAAACTCGTCGGCATCGAAGCTGCGGGAACGCACATCCACGGCGATGGCAAGGGCAGCGGTTTCTGCATCGGCCAGCATCGGCTCGACCAGGTGCAGAGGCAGGTTGTCGATCGCCTCATAACCCTCATCTTCCAGAGCCTTCAGCGCCGTGCTGCGGCCCGCTCCGGCCAGGCCGGTGATCAGCACGAGCTGCCTGCGGTTCTGATCTTCTCCGATTTCAGGTTCAGCCATGAGCGGTGTCCAGGAGCTGTTTGCCGTTGCGAACATGGTCGAGCGCCAGCCGGACCTTGGCACATGCCGAAGCATCCTGCGGGCACAGGCACAGACAGGGAAGCGCTTTGCCTTCGATCGTTGTGTTCTGCGTGTTCGGCAGGCGCTTGATTGCGTCACGAGGACAAAGGTCGATGACCATCACCACAGCAGCGCTTTCGAGATGGGGCTGCCGTACCAGTCCGAACCCGCGTACTTCCAGCATGCCGGCCAGTGCCGATGGCGGGCTGGCGATCAGGTCGTCGCCTCTGCATGTGAGTTCGACCTGATCATCTGCAACCAGGCGGGCGTCGTAGCCGTCGATCAAACGCAGGGCGAGGTCACTTTTTCCGCTTCCGGACGGGCCGCGAAACAAAACACCAGCGCCGTCCAGATCGACGCAGGTGCCGTGGATCAACATGTCGGTCTCAAGCCGCCTGACTGGCTTCGGCTTCGGTCAGAAGTGCATAGATTGCTTCGCCGCTGTCGGCGCCACGCAGTTTCTCGCAAACACCGCTGTTGCGGAGCAGGCGCGACACTCGAGCAAGAGCCTTGAGGTGATCGGCGCCCGCAGTCTCTGGCGCCAGAAGTAGAAAGATGAGATCGACCGGCTGCTCGTCGATGGAATCAAAATCGATCGGCGTGTCGGCCCGTGCAAACAGCCCGTGAAGCGTATCGAGCTCGGGAAGTTTGGCGTGGGGAATCGCGATGCCCAGGCCAACTCCGGTCGTGCCCAGACGCTCACGCTCGAGCAGCGCGTCAAAAATGGCGCGCTCACTGATCTCTGCCAGGCCTGAAGCATGGTGCGCGAGATCCTGCAGCGCCTGTTTCTTGCTCGCGGAACGCAGATGCGAGACGACGCTCTTTGGCGTCACGAGTTCGGCAATTTCCATGTCCTCACCTCGGATCGGCCCGGTTTGATGGGCCGATCGCCACGTCAGTGGTGGTCGCGCAGCTTTCTTTTGCTGCGTCGAAGCTGTTTCTCAACGTGCTCTTCGGCCAGCTTGAAGCTGGCATAGGCATCGTCGCCGCTCGCGCGGCCCTCGGTGTGGAGATCATGGCCGACATGCACAGAAATGTGTGTGTGCCAGCCGGCTCCCTCGCGCGAAAAGGTCACGTGGGCTTCCATCGAGTCGGCAAAATACTTGCTGACTCCTTCTTCCAGAACGTCCGTGACGTGGCCACGAAGTGCGTCGCCAACGTCTAATTGATGCCCGGTAATGGCAATCTTCATGGTCATTCCATCAGTTTTGCGTTGCGTCCGGCGTTTCTGCGGGAAACTGTCAGTTGCCTGACCTCAAAGCCCCGGAAAAGGGCGTCACCCTGCCAAGTGGGCGCACGTATATCTCCAGTGGAGCGACGAAACAAGCGCCAGTCAAAGAACCTTTTGCGGGTCGCTCACGGACAAGGCCGGCGCTTTCCGTTGTTGCGATCAACTCTCACGACGACAGGCTCAGCCGGAGCTCTCTGCGCCGTTGCACCGACGAAGGAATCCGCATCGCTTCGCGGTATTTGGCGACCGTACGCCGAGCGATCTGGATACCGTCGCTGTGCAATGCGGTCACTATGTCATCGTCGGAGAGCACATCCTTTGCGGTTTCACCATCGACCAGCAACTTGATGCGATGGCGCACGGCTTCAGCCGAATGAGCGGGACCGCCTTCTGTACTGCCCAGGGATGCGGTGAAGAAGTACTTCAGTTCGAAGATACCGCGTGGCGTCAGCATGAACTTGTTGCTCGTGACGCGGCTCACTGTGCTTTCGTGCAGTTCCAGGGCATCGGCGATGTCGCGCAGCACCAATGGTTTCAGGTGTTCGACACCTTTGACCAGGAACATGTCCTGTTGGCGCACGATTTCCTGGGCAACCCGCAGGATCGTGCGTGCCCTTTGGTCGAGCGCCTTGATCAGCCAGTTCGCGGATGTCCATTGCTCGCTGACGAAGATCTTTTCACTCTCGCTGCGCGTCCCGCTCTGGACCTCGGCATAATAACGTTCGTTGGCCAGAACCCTGGGCAGGCTTTCGGTGTTAAGCTCGACGTGCCAGCCGCCTGACTGGCTGGTGCGTACCACCACGTCGGGCACGATCGACTGGATCGGACCCGGGTCGAATTTCAGCCCGGGCTTGGGGTCGAGTGCCTTGAGTTCGACCACGACGTCGAGGATGTCCTGATCCGTGCAGTCGCATGTCTTGCGCAAGGCGGTGAAGTCGCGTTTTGCAACGAGCTCCAGGTTGTCGAGAATGGCGCTACTCACGGGGTCGAGCCTGTTCAGTTCGGCCAGCTGCAGACGCAGGCATTCTTTCAGATCGCGGGCAAAGATGCCCGGCGGATCGAGCCGCTGAAGTTTGCTCAGTACCGCGTCGAACAGACAACTCTCGCAGCCCAGTTGCACCAATGCGTCGTCGCGTTCGATCTTGAGATAACCGGCCTCATCGATCGAGCCGAGTATGTGAACCGCGATGAGGCGCTCTGCGGCGTCACCGAATTCGACCTGGATCCGCTGCGCCAGGTGTTCGTGTAACGAGAGCTCGCGAGCAACGGTGTGTTCAACACCGTCGAGTTCATTGTCTCCACCCGATCCACCGCCTGACCCGCCCGTTCCGGAACTCCAGGGCATCGAGCCGGCGGCATCGAGATTGGGGCTTTCGGCAAAATCGTGGCGGTCGCTTGCTTCACTGTTGGTCTCGGGGGCCTTGGGTTCGTTGCCCTCGGGCGTGCTGCGTTCCGCCTCGTCAGACGGTTCACGCTCGAGCAGCGGATTGCGCTCGAGTTCTTCTTCGACATAGGCGGTCAGTTCAACGCTGGAGAGCTGCAGCAGCTTGATCGCCTGCTGCAGCTGCGGCGTCATCACCAGCGACTGCGACTGGCGCAGATCGAGGCGCGGTGCCAGTGACATGGTTCCCGACCGTTCTAGAGTCGGAAACGTTCGCCGAGATAGACCCGGCGGACGCCTTCATGGGCCACTATCTCATCGGGACCGCCTTCCATCAACACGCGGCCCTCATGGAGGATGTAGGCCCGGTCGATGATATCGAGCGTTTCGCGCACATTGTGGTCGGTGATCAAAACACCGATGCCGCGGTCCTTCAGGTGCGCGACGAGATCGCGGATATCACCCACTGCAATCGGATCAATGCCGGCCAGCGGTTCATCCAACAGCATGAAACTGGGACGCGACGCCAGAGCGCGTGCAATCTCGACCCGTCGACGTTCACCGCCCGACAAGGCCAGCGACGGCGTGCGCCGCAGATGCGAGATCGAGAATTCGGCCAGCAGTTCGTCGAGCATGGCCTCGCGCTTGTCGCCGTCCTTCTCGATGACTTCCAGCACGGCCCTGATGTTGGCTTCGACCGACATGCCGCGAAAAATCGACGCTTCCTGGGGCAGGTAACCCACACCCAGTCTGGCGCGCCGATACATCGGCAGTTCCGTGACGTCGTTGCCGTCGAGCGTAATGGTGCCGGCATCGGCCGCAATCAGCCCGGTGATCAGATAAAAGCACGTGGTTTTGCCCGCACCATTGGGCCCCAGCAGGCCGACAGCCTCGCCGCGCTGGACCGTCACACTGACGTCACGCAGAACCGGACGCCGCCTGTAGCTCTTGCTCAGGTTATGCGCCGCAAGTCCCGCATTGTCGGTAACAAGCGTTGGGCGTTCGGAAACGGAGGCCATGGCTGCGAGCTTACTGTCCGTCTTCGCTTGAGGTTTCAAAGATCATCTTAACGCGCTCACCGGTTCCGGTCACCACACTCTGTCCGGTTTCGAGGCTCATCGTCGCCTGCTCGCCCCGCAATACGGCATCGGCGTTGGTCAGCACGACGTTGCCGATCAATTGAATCACGGCAGCATTCACGTCGTACACACCTTCGTCGCCCTGTGCCGTTTCGTTCGGGGTCGCAAAAAAGACATTGCCCTCGACTTCGATCAGATTGATCGAATTGTCGCCGTCCGAGCCGTCGTTGTAATGCACGATAAGAGTATCGGCGCGCAGCGTGAGGTCGCCCTGTTTGACGTCGACGGCGCCACGGAACGTGGCACGTTGGGCCGCCTGTTCGACTTCCATGCTGTCGGCTTCGATCTCGATCGGCAGGCCACTGTCATGCCGCGAGGTATCGAGCAGCTGGTCCTGGGCCAATGCTGGCAAGGCCAATATCGCCAGGCCGAAAATCGATGCGATGATCCTGGTCGTCACGGTCATTCTTCTACTCCAGGATAGATCGTCAGATGAACACGGCCGTCGAAGAACAGGCGATCTCCGTTGTCAGTGATCCGGAAACCCTGTGCGTCGATCAAGCCGGCCGGGCCCTGGCCTCTGACAGGCATATGGCCCTCGGCGATGGCTTGATCCAGGTCTATCAACGCGTAATCACTATGGAGCTCATAACCTTCATCGGTGAAGACGTTCACATTGGATTCGACGATGAGCAACTGGCCGACCTGATCATAGACCCCGCGGTCTGACCAGATGGTTGCCCACATGCCATCTTCCATCATCATGTCGCCCTGCAGGACTTCCATATAAATCAGATCCTCATAGCCCTGTTCCTGCCAGGCAATTTCCGCCGTGACGGTGAAGGGGTTGCCGTCCTTGTCGGTGCCCAGAAACCGGGCATTAGACATCGTCGGGCGATCGTCGTGCAGGAGGCCTGGTATGGCCTCGAAGTCGACGACATTGTTCGAATCTGTGACGTTGAATGATGGCCAGACGATGACGGTGGCAGCCAGGATCATTGCGCTTGCCGGCAGCAACAGACGCATCAGGCCGACGAATTTCGTGTAACGCCAGTCGACCTTGACCCGTCGCGCCGCAGGCCCGATGTGTCGTGTGCCGGGCTGTCCGGCCGCGCCGTCGACGGTCATGGTGTCGTCATGTGTCACGCCAGCCAGTTCTCCGCTCCAGAACATGATCATATCAGGTCGCGTCGACCTGAGCTGATCGCGCTCTAGTGATCGAAAATGTCGGGCTCGCTCCAGCCAAGCAGGTCAAGCTGTGCCCTGTAGGGCAGGAATCCGAACAATGCCGCAGCCAGTTCGGTGCGGTCTTCACGTGCAAGGCGCCGGTCGAACTCCTCCATAATACGATGGAGATGCAGCACATCCGACGCTGCATAGTTCAATTGGTCGTTGGAAAGCTCGGGCGCGCCCCAGTCGCTGCTCTGCTGTTGCTTGGAGATGTCGACACTCAGCAGGTCCTTGCAGAGATCCTTGAGGCCATGTTTGTCGGTGAAGGTGCGCACCAGCTTCGATGCGATCTTGGTGCAGTAGACCGGGGCCACCGTCACGTCGAGATAATGGTACATGGCGGCCAGATCAAAGCGCGCGAAATGGAAGATCTTCAGGACATCGGGATTCGACATCAGTGCACACAGATTGGGCGCCGATGTCTGGCCCTTGGCGATCTGGACCAGATGGGCGTTGCCGTCGCCGGACGAAAGCTGGACCAAGCACAGCCGGTCACGGATGGGATTGAGCCCCATGGTTTCCGAGTCGACTGCAACAATCGGACCGAGGTCGAGATCGTCGGGCAAGTCACCTTGATATAGCAGGTTGGCCATGGCGCCGGTGAGCCTCTTTCTGATTGGGTGCAACCTAGAGCAAGTTCTTATCTGGTCAAGTCGACCGGATATGTGAATCTTGCTCTATTTCAAAGGTTTAGAGACCGAATCACGGCCTAGGTAGGGCTGATAGGACTCCAGGCGCAAGCCCTGCTGAGTGCAAGACACGCGCCTGCCATGCGGCTTTCGCCATACGGTGTCCGCACTTTGCGATTGTCGTTATACGGATGTCCTGGAAAGGACTGGTGCCCAAGAGAAGACTCGAACTTCCACGGGGTTTCCCCCACAGGTACCTGAAACCTGCGCGTCTACCAATTCCGCCACCTGGGCTTGGCGCTCCAAGTATTGATGATGGCCGCTGCTGTCAAGATAGCTGGTTCAGATCAATTCAATCTGACCGGGACCTGCTCTAGGGTGGATTCTCCGTTACCGGCGCCGTCGCCGGCCAATTGCGCCTGGGGCAAGGCGATGACCAAAGCTCCTCTCGAGACCCTGCGGATCGGCTTCATCGGCAGCGGGTTTATTGCCAGATTTCATCTGCAGGCCATGACGGCAGTCAGAAACTGCCAAGTGACAGGCATCTACAGCACGACGCCATCGAAGCGCGAGGCCACGGCGGCGCTCGCCAACGATCTAAGCCTTGGGCCATGCCGCGCCTATGATTCGATTGAACACATGCTGTGTAGCGGCGTGATCGACGCCGTGTGGATCCTCTCGACCAACGACACACGGCTTGAGGCTATGCGCGAAATCCATCGCCTGGTCACCCGGGAGGGTGTGGCGCTTGCCGGCGTTGCCTGCGAGAAGCCGCTGGGTCGAACCCTGCCTGAAGCCCGGGAGATGCTGGAACTGGTTCAGGGGGCCGGGCTCTATCACGGATATCTGGAGAACCAGCTGTTTGCGGGTGCGACCCGGCGCGGCAAGGAAATCGTCTGGCGCCGCGCCGTGCCGCTGACCGGGCGGCCATATCTGGCCCGCGCGACCGAGGAACACAGCGGTCCGCACGAACCCTGGTTTTGGCAAGGTGAGCGCCAGGGCGGCGGCGTTCTGCTCGACATGATGTGCCATTCCGTCGAAGTCGCCCGTTTCCTCCTCACCGGCCCTGATGAAACACGCGACAGCCTGCGCCTGAAGAGCGCGAACGCTACCGTCGCGACGCTGAAATGGGGGCGTGCCGGTTATGCTGAAAAACTGCGCCAGTCGACCGATGGTGCGGTCGATTTTGCACAGCGTCCGGTTGAGGATTTCGCACGTGGGATTCTGGTCTACGAGGACCTCCAGGGCGATGAGGTCATCGTCGAGGTCACGACCTCCTGGGCCTATGTCGGGCCGGGCCTGCGCATCAGCCTGGAACTGCTCGGCCCGGAATACACCATGTCATTCGACTCGTTGGCGACCGGCCTCAAGGTTTTCCTGTCGCGAAACGTCGCCGGCGCGTCGGGCGAAGATCTGGTCGAGAAACAGAATGCCGAACAGGGCCTGATGCCGGTGCTGGAAGACGAGGTGGGTACCTATGGTTATGCCGAAGAAAATCGGCACATGGTCGAAGCCTTCCGCAAGGGTGAAACACCGATGGAAACCTTCGATGACGGGGTCGCGGTGATTGCGGCCCTGATGGCGCTTTATCTTTCGGCCGAGAGTAGCCGCACGGTCGATGTCGCCTCGGAAGACCTCTCGGGATTCGTGCCGGCGGTTGCGCGCCAGGGCTGAACAGAGATGCTCGATCTGAACAGAGCCTGCGCTTGCGTGGTCCCGGCGTCGGACTAAGATGCGCCGCGCCAACTTGGAGGTACTTGAGATGGCACGTCGCGATGTCGTGGTGTTCGGCGGATCAGGGTTTATCGGGCGTTATCTCGTCAGGCGTCTGGCCGATGACGGCTGGCGTGTGATCGTGGCCGTGCGTGATCCCGAAGGGGCCGGTTTCCTTCAGCCCATGGGTGATGTCGGACAGATTGTTCCCCTCCGTTGCGATGTGGCCGACAAGGAGCAAGTGGCAGCTGTGATGTCGGGCGCGGTTGCCGCGATCAACCTGGTCGGCATTCTCTCCGAATGGGGCAAGAAAACCTTCCGGCGCGTTCATGTCGAAGGTGCCCGCAACATTGCCCAGGCCGCGGCCGATGCTGGAATCGATCAGGTCATACAGGTCTCTGCCATCGGCGCGTCCCTGTCGTCGCCGTCGTCCTATGCGCGCTCCAAGGCCACAGCCGAAAATGTCATGCGCGAGATCGTGCCTGGCACGCGGGTTGTCAGGCCCAGCATAATTTTTGGCGCCGAAGACGGTTTCTTTAACCTCTTCGGACGCATGGCAAGCCTGTCGCCGGTGATCCCGCTGTTTGGCGGCGGCATGACACGATTCCAGCCGGTCTATGTCGACGATGTCGCCGCAGCGATCGTGTCCTGTCTTGATGATCCCTCTGCCGCTGGTCGCACCTTCGAACTGGGTGGGCCCTCGGTCTATACCTTCCACCACCTCATGGAGATGGTCAGGCGCGAGACCCAGCGTAGCGTGATGCTCGTGCCTATGCCGTTTCTGGTCGCCCACATCCAGGCCATGTTCCTGCAGTTCTGGCCCAAACCACTGCTCACGCCTGATCAGGTGCGCTTGTTGCAGATCGATAGCGTCGTGCATTCGGGCAGCGCTGGTTTGTCGGAACTGGGGATCGTACCGACCACGGTTGAGGTCGTCGTGCCGCGTTATCTCTCACTGTTCCGCCGTGGCGGTCTGCGCGGCCAGCCGCGCTTTGGCTAAGGCGAGGACGTCCTAGAGGTGGATCCAGGCCAGAAGGCCAAGCCCCAGAGCGATCCGGTAATAGACGAAGGGCGCAAAGGTCGCGCGTCGCAGCCAGGCCATCAGCAGCCAGATCGCGATCATGGCCGAAACAAACGACATGGCCGCGGCAATCAGGGTTGCCTGGGTCAGGGCCAGGTCACCGCTCTCGTGCACGTCGAGCCCGGCCAGCAGGGTCGCTGCAGCGATCACAGGAATGGACAGCAGCATGGAAAAGCGTGCCGCGGCATCGCGCTCGAAGCCCATGAACCGTGCAGCCGTCATGGTGATGCCCGACCGGCTGGTGCCGGGGATCAGCGCCAACACTTGAGAAAATCCAATCAGGATCGCGGCACCCCAGCTCATATGTTCCATGCGCCGCAGGGTCATGCCGAAACGGTCGGCGACATGGAGCAGGATGCCAAAGCCAAGCGTTGCCCATGCGATCACGGCCGGATCGCGCAAGCCTTCCTGCCCGAACTTGTGCAGGGCAAACCCGGCCACACCAACAGGAATGGTCGCGACAATGATCATGGCCGCGAGAGGACGGGTGTTGGCGCGGCCGGTTTCGGTCAGTCCGGTCAGGATGCGCATGATGTCGCGCCAGAAATAAACAATCACGGCCAGCAGCGTGCCGGCATGGACGGCAATGTCGATCTGCAGGCCCTGATCGGGCCAACCGAGCACCTGGGACGTCAGGATCAGATGGCCCGACGAACTGATAGGCAGAAATTCGGTGATGCCCTGGACAATGGCCAGTACAGCGAGCTGCAACAACGTCACGACCAACAAACTCCACGAGAGAGGGGGAGTTTATCATGTGCTCCCCTAGTGGGAGTTTCTAAATTAGGTCAATAACTATGCCATAAAATATGACCATGCGGCTTACCGGCGACCTGGCGCCACCTTCCGGAATGGCCGGGCATCTCAATAGGGCATACTTATTGTCATAAATTGTCGTTTTTGCTCGCACGGTTGTGGCGAATCACATAGAAGGCCCGTCCCCGGACGTTCCCGGGTGGGGATTTGTGATGACGGTGAATCTGCTGACCTTCGTTGATGTGCCGCAAAAACGGCCCGACAAACGTGCCGCTGATCTGCGTAGCGCCGACTTCGAGGAAATCTTCAACGAATTCGTGCCCGAGCGCGCTGGCGAACAGGCTGCGCGCTGCTCGCAATGCGGGATTCCGTTCTGTCAGGTGCATTGTCCCCTCCACAACAACATCCCCGACTGGCTGAAACTCACCGCCGAAGGCCGTCTCGAAGAGGCTTACGAGCTTGCCGCGGCAACCAACACCTTCCCGGAAATCTGCGGCCGCATCTGCCCGCAGGACCGCCTGTGCGAAGGCAACTGTGTCATCGAAAAGGGCTTCGAATCGGTCACGATCGGGGCGGTCGAGCGTTACATCACAGAGACTGCCTTCAAGAACGGCTGGGTCTCGGGACCGCAGCCGCGTGAGGAACGCAGCCAGTCGATCGGGATCATCGGCGGCGGCCCGGCCGGGCTGGCAGCTGCTGATGTGATGCGGCGTTACGGCTATCAAGTCGAGGTCTATGACCGTCACGACCGGATCGGAGGCCTCCTGATCTACGGTATTCCAAGCTTCAAGCTGGAGAAGGATATCGTCGAACGCCGTGCCGATCTGCTCGCGGCCAGTGGCGTCGTCTTCCACACCTCGACCGAGATCGGACGCGACATCTCCTTTGGCGACCTCCAGGCCAGGCATGACGCGGTCCTGATTGCGACCGGGGTTTACGGCGCCCGCGACATCAAGGTTCCTGGCGTGGGCCTCGACGGTGTCGTTGATGCGCTCGATTACCTGATCGCCAGCAACCGCAATGGCCTTGGCGATGCTGTGCCTGATTTTGATTCCGGGATGCTCGACGCTGCGGGCAAACATGTCGTCGTGATCGGCGGCGGCGACACGGCGATGGATTGTGTGCGCACCGCGGCACGTCAGGGCGCCAAGGCGGTGACCTGCCTTTACCGGCGGGATCGCAACAACATGCCCGGCAGCCAGCGCGAGGTTTCCTATGCCATGGAAGAAGGCGTGCGCTTCGAATTCCTCTCTGCGCCTGAGGCTTTTCTGGGCGATGGAACGGTCGAGGCCGTACGTGCGGTCAAGATGCGTCTGGGCGAGCCCGATGAGACCGGACGCCTCAAATCCCAGATCGTGACGGGTTCCGATCACAACATCGAAGCCGACCTGGTCCTGAAGGCTCTGGGCTTTGACCCCGAGCCTGTAGCGGAAGTCTTTGAACTTCCCGCTCTCGATGTCACGCGCTGGGGCACGGTGAAAACCAGAATGCTGACCGGCGAGACCAGCCTGCCTGGCGTCTATGCCGCAGGCGACATCGTGCGGGGTGCCTCACTGGTTGTCTGGGCGATCCGCGATGGCCGCGATGCAGCCGAAGCGATGCATCGCGAACTTGAAACGCGGGCTGAACAGAACGCGCCTATCCGGGCAGCAGGTTAGGAGAGACGCCATGGCATGGAACGACATGAACCGCAGGGTCGAAGAGACCGCCCGTCTGCAGCGCGACGGTCTCTATGATGCCGCCTTCGAACACGATGCCTGTGGCGTCGGTTTTGTTGCCGCACTTGATGGCAAGCCGCGCCGCCAGGTCGTTGAAGCCGGGGTCGATGCGCTCAAGGCCGTGTGGCACCGGGGCGCCGTTGATGCCGACGGCAAGACCGGTGACGGCGCGGGCATCCAGCTTCAGATTCCCCAGGACTTTTTCAAGCAGCACATCATCCGCACCGGCCATGAAACCGGAACGGGCCGTCTGGCCGTGGGCATGGTGTTCCTGCCCAAGACCGATCTAGGTGCGGCCGAGGTTTGCCGAGCGATTGTCGAATCCGAAATTCTCAACTTCGGCTACCGCATCTTCGGCTGGCGTCAGGTACCGATCAACAGCGCGATCATCGGCGAGAAGGCCAATGCGACCCGGCCCGAGATCGAGCAGATCATGATCGCCAACGAAGAGGGCGTGGCCGAGGCTCAGTTCGAGCGTGATCTCTACATCATCCGGCGCCAGATCGAGGCGCGTGTGCGTGATGCCCAGGTCGCCGATTTCTATATTTGTTCGCTGTCGTGCCGCTCGATTGTCTACAAGGGCATGTTCCTGGCAGAGCAACTCTCGGCCTTTTATCCCGACCTGTTGGACGAGCGTTTCGTCTCGAATTTCGCGATTTTTCATCAGCGTTATTCGACCAACACCTTCCCGACCTGGAAGCTGGCACAGCCCTTCCGCATGCTCGCCCATAACGGCGAGATCAACACCGTGCGGGGCAACACCAACTGGATGAAAAGCCACGAAGCCCGGATCGGCCATGATGCCTTTGCCGAGCATCTCGATGTCATCAAGCCGGTGATCCCTTCGGGCAGTTCCGATTCCGCCGCACTGGATGCGGTGTTCGAGCTTCTGGTCCACGCCGAACGCCCGGTCCCGCTGGTCAAGACCATGCTGATCCCCGAGGCCGTGGCCGACAATGTCGATCTCTCCGATGAGGTTCGCGCGCTTTATCTCTATTGCAACACGGTGATGGAACCCTGGGACGGGCCCGCCGCGATTGCCGCCTCGGATGGCCACTGGGTGATCGCGGGGATGGATCGCAACGGTCTGCGTCCGATGCGTTATTCCCAGACCCGTGACGGCCTGCTCTTCGTCGGTTCGGAAACCGGCATGGTGCCGCTCGCCGAACAGGACCTGCTTCACTGCGGCCGCCTCGGGCCGGGCGAAATGATCGCGGTCGACCTGGCCGAGGGACGTTTGTTCAAGGATGCCGAACTCAAGGAACACCTGGCCGCCCAGCAGCCCTACAGCCAGTGGATCGGCAACATCACCCATCTCGACTCGCTGGTGCGACGCGAAGACGGCAGCGAACGCATGTTTGAACTGGGCGCACTCAAGACCAGCCAGCGTGCCGCGAGTTATTCGATCGAAGACCTGGAACTGATCCTCCAGCCCATGGTCGAAGATGCCAAGGAACCCACCGGATCGATGGGTGACGACACACCGCTTGCGGTGTTGTCGAGCCACTATCGCGGGCTCCATCATTTCTTCCGCCAGAATTTCAGCCAGGTGACCAACCCGCCGATCGACTCGCTGCGCGAGAGGCGCGTGATGACTCTTGATACCAGGCTGGGAAACCTCTCCAACATTCTCGATCAGGACGAAAGCCAGACCCAGGTCCTCCAGCTCGCTTCGCCTGTTCTGACCAACGCACAGTTTGTCGCGATGCGCCGTTACATGGCCGAAACCTCTGTCGTGGTCGATTGCACCTTTCCCGTCGCCCAAGCCGGGGCCGATGCCCTCTCCGAAGCGATCGGGCGGATCCGTCAGGAGGCCGAGGATGCGGTGCGCGGCGGCAGCGAGCAGATCATCCTGACAGATGAAGGTGCCGGTTCAGATCGCGCTGCGATCCCCATGATCCTTGCTGCCGGCGCGGTCCACAGCCATCTCGTGCGCCAGTCACTGAGAACCTTTACTTCACTCAATATTCGTTCGGGCGAATGCCTCGACGTCCACTATTTTGCTGTGCTGATCGGCGTCGGTGCGACCACGGTCAACGCCTACCTCGCCGAAGAGGGCATCGCCGAGCGCCATCGCCGGGGTCTGTTCGGCGATCGCCCGCTGGCAGATTGCGTCGCACGCTACAAAAAGGCGGTCGATGACGGTCTGCTCAAGATCATGTCGAAGATGGGCATATCGGTCATCTCGTCCTATCGCGGTGGCTACAACTTCGAGACCATCGGCCTGTCTCGCACGCTGGTGGCCGAGGTTTTCCCCGGCATGCCGTCGCGCATCTCGGGCATCGGCCTCACCGGCATCCAGCGCCGCCTGCTGAAACTCCATGACGATGCCTATGCCCATGAGGTCGTGACGCTCCCGATCGGCGGTATCTATCGCTATCGTCACGGCGGTGAGGCCCATGCCTTTGAAGCCGGCCTCATCCACACGCTCCAGAGCGCGGTTGCGACCGACAGCTACCAGATCTACAGGCGTTATGCCGAGGGTATGAATCGCCGCCCGCCCTTCGATTTGCGCGACCTGCTCGATTTCTCCACCGGTAATGTGGCGGTCGAGATCGACGAGGTCGAATCGATCACTGAAATCCGCAAACGTTTCGTGACACCGGGCATGTCGTTGGGTGCGCTTTCGCCCGAAGCACACGAGACCCTCACGATCGCCATGAACCGGATCGGTGCACTTTCGGATTCCGGTGAAGGTGGTGAAGATCCCGAGCGGTTCCAGCCGCGACCCAATGGCGACAATCCCAACTCGCCGATCAAACAGGTCGCCTCGGGCCGGTTTGGTGTGACTGCGCAGTATCTGACCAACTGCCGCGAACTCGAGATCAAGATCGCCCAGGGCGCCAAGCCGGGCGAGGGTGGCCAACTTCCCGGTTTCAAGGTGACCGAGATGATCGCAAAGCTGCGCCATGCCACACCCGGCGTGATGCTGATCTCGCCGCCGCCCCATCACGATATCTATTCGATCGAGGATCTGGCCCAGCTCATTTACGACCTCAAGCAGATCAACCCGACCGCGCGGGTCTGCGTCAAGTTGGTCAGTCAGGCAGGTGTCGGCACGGTCGCGGCCGGCGTCGCCAAGGCCAAGGCCGATGTCATCCTGATTTCCGGCCATGTCGGCGGCACAGGCGCCAGCCCGCAAACCAGCATCAAGTTTGCCGGTGCGCCGTGGGAAATGGGCCTGGCTGAAGCCAATCAGGTGCTGACGCTCAACCGGCTGCGCCACACCGTCACGCTGCGCACCGATGGCGGCATCCGCACTGGCCGCGATGTCGTGATAGCCGCGATGATGGGTGCCGAGGAATATGGTGTCGGAACGGCTTCGCTGGTTGCGATGGGCTGCATCATGGTGCGCCAGTGTCATTCCAACACCTGCCCTGTCGGCATCTGCACGCAGAAGGATTCACTGCGCAACAAGTTCGACGGTACGCCCGAGAAGGTCGTGAACCTGTTTTCCTTCATCGCCGAAGAGGTGCGCGAAATCCTGGCCTCGCTCGGCATGCGCTCGCTCAACGAGATTATCGGGCGGACCGATCTTCTGACCCAGGTCAGCCGCGGCAGTGAAGATCTCGACGATCTCGATCTCAACCCGCTGCTCGTCCAGGCCGATCCCGGTGACTACCCCCGCTACTGCACCATCGAGGGGCGCAACGAGGTTCCAGATACACTCGATGCCCGGATGATCGCCGATGCTCAGGCCGCGCTCAACGAACGCGAAAAGATGCAGCTTGCCTACAACGTACGGAACACGCATCGCGCGGTCGGCACCAGGTTGTCGTCGGAAATCACGCGCCGGTTCGGCATGGATGGTCTGGCGCCTGGTCACATCACGGTACGGCTGCGCGGTTCGGCCGGTCAGTCTCTCGGCGCCTTTGCCGTCCAGGGCATCAAGCTCGAGGTCTTCGGCGATGCCAATGACTATGTCGGCAAGGGTTTGTCGGGCGGGATCATCGTGGTCCGCCCGCCTGCTTCCAGCGAACGCCAGTCGCAGCTCAACACGATCATCGGCAACACAGTGCTTTATGGCGCCACGGCAGGCCAGCTTTTCGCTGCCGGTCAGGCCGGCGAGCGGTTCGCCGTGCGCAATTCGGGCGCTGATGTCGTGGTCGAAGGTTGCGGCTCCAACGGTTGCGAATACATGACCGGCGGAACAGCGGTGATCCTGGGTTCGGTCGGCGCCAATTTCGGGGCCGGCATGACCGGCGGCATGGCATTCGTCTATGACCCGACGAACCTGCTGCCACGGCATGTCAACGAGGACAGCGTCGTGATCCAGCGTCTGGCCAGTGCCCATTGGGAAGGTGTCGTGAAGTCGCTGGTGGCTGTGCATGCCCGCGAGACCCAATCTGATTACGCAGCCCGCATCCTGCGTGAATGGGACTTGCAGATCGGTCATTTCTGGCAGGTTTGCCCAAGGGAAATGATCGGCCGTCTGGCCTATCGACTGGATGATGGAAGCCTGCAGGCGACCGCCTGAGTACGCTGCAAAACCGGATCCGGACCTGGATCAGCCTGAGCCGTCATGCAGTGTGTTTGCGGTCACTTGTCAGCCCCCGGTTTTACCATCATCTGCATGGTGTCGGGTGGAGTTTGGCTTTCGGCGCTTGGGGCCGAATATTGGGGATTATTGCGTTGAACACTCAGATGAATTGCATCGACCGGCCCTCGACGCCGCCTTCGGCCCTTAGTCTCGGCCGTCTTCTGCTTGATTGTGGCCTGATCAACGAACACCAACTAATGGATGCGTTGCAGGCACAGGCTGCAGGTGGAGGTCGATTGGGATCTCTTCTGGTCAAGCGTGGATGCCTGGGCGAAGACCAGCTTGCTGTCGTTCTGGCGACCCAGGACGCGATGCGTGCGTCGGCTCTGGCGCTTGAGATTTCGGTGATGGTCACACCGGTCGGTGATGATATTCAGGACATGGTAAGGCTTGCAGTAGCATTGACCAAAACGCCCACCAACATACCGCAGCCAATGCCGACTCCGGTCGTCAGAGCCCAGCAGAGTCTGGTCGCAGATATGTCGCAGAGGATGTCGGTCTGTGCCGTGGGTGATGCACAGCAGGGTTTCCGGATGCGCGAATTAGGTGGTGCGACGATTCCCTACAAGGTCTCGCTCTGTGTCGGGCTCGATCATGGCGCCGAACATCTGCCCTGTGGGACACGTCACATTCTTTCGTCGACCGACCGTTCGAACGGTGCACAGCGCCTCCGGCTCAAAGTGCATGTCGATCCGCGCGACCTCAAGGCGGCCCCGACGGGACGCTTCGAGGACACCCTGTGCATTGCGTTTGGCTAGGTTGCCAGGGAATCGTCGGAATCTGTGATCCGGCGATTCCGCAGGAGCCCGATTTGCTCTAGCTTCGCGCTATGCGTGAACTCTTCCATGTCCCCCTTTCGCCATTCTGCCGCAAGGTGCGTATCGTCCTCAAGGAGAAGGGTCTGCCCTTTGCCCTCAAGACCGAGAATGTCTGGGAGAGGCGCGAAGAGTTTCTTGTTATGAATCCGGCCGCTAAGGTGCCAGTTCTGGTCGAAGCCGATGGTACGGTTCTGGCTGACAGCACAGCCATTGTGGAGTACCTGCAGGAGGTCCAGCCGCAGCCGGATCTGCTTGGTGGCAATCCGGCACAGCGCGCCGAAACCCGGCGTCTGGTCGCCTGGTTCGACGAGAAGATGTATCTGGAAGCAACTCAAAACATCTTCGGCGAAAAGGTTCAGAAACGATTCCTCGGCCAGGGGGAGCCCGATTCCGCGACCGTGCGGGCGGGGCTTGCCAACATCCGCGTCCATCTCGACTACATTGCCTGGCTGGTCGAACGCAGAACCTGGCTGGCGGGCAACAATTTTTCGCTGGCCGATGTCGCCGCCGCTGCGCAGTTCTCCTGCATCGACTATATCGGCGATGTGCCCTGGTCCCACCAGGAAGCGGCGCGCGACTGGTATGCAAGGGTCAAGTCACGACCTTCGTTCCAATCCCTCCTGGACGACCGTCTGCCCGGCCTGCGTCCTGTCAGTCACTACGATGATCTGGACTTCTAGAGAAGATTGCGCAACCTGAAGATTCCGGAAACAGCGGCAAGCCACGTTCGGCCCTGGGTACACAATAGGTCGCAGTACCGCGTCGCAATTTCTCACGACAGTCGTACTGCATGGGAGCCATTGACGGCTCCCTCGGAGGTCAACCGCCAATTACGAGGCCGTAAGACGTATCACCGTAAAAATGGTCGGTTCGATCGATCTGGCCGTTGGCGCAGGCCATCAGGATCGAACAGGTCATGGCAAGTGCGACAAATCTGGGCAAGAATCCTCCCATGACGCCAAACATCGCAATCTCTCTGCCGCCCATCTCTGAAGAGCGCTCATGAGTCCCGCAACCAAAGCGGGCATGCTTGAGGGTGCTGACCTGTCTGAGTCCCTGGCCAGGAAGGCACATGAACTGGGTTTCACTTCCCTGGGCATCACGTCGGCCGATCTGGGCACCGCTCCGCCAGAACGCCTCATGGAGTTTCTGTCACGCGGTTATCAGGGTGACATGGATTGGCTCGAACGGCGCTCCGACGAGCGGGCAGTCCCGCGTGAACTCTGGGCGCAGGCCCACAGCGTGATCGCTCTTGGTGTGAATTATGGTACCGCACATGACCCGCTGGATGATCTCGAGAATGACGATCGCGGTGTCATTTCGGTCTATGCCCGCGGGCGCGACTACCATGATGTCGTCAAGAAACGCCTGAAGGCGCTGGCGCGATGGCTGCTCGAAACGGCCGGCGGGGAGGTCAAGGTTTTCGTCGATACCGCACCGGTCATGGAAAAGCCGTTGGCGGCCCAGGCTGGAATCGGCTGGCAGGGAAAACACACCAACCTCGTCTCGCGTGAGCATGGTTCCTGGCTGTTCCTGGGCGAAATCTACACGACGCTTGATCTTGTTCCTGGTGCGCCCGAATCCGATCACTGCGGTTCGTGCCGTGCCTGCCAGGATATCTGCCCGACCAACGCGTTTCCCGCGCCCTACAGGCTCGATGCAAGGCGCTGCATTTCCTATCTGACGATCGAACACAAGGGCCATATTGATCGGGAGTTCCGCGCTGCGATGGGCAATCGCATCTACGGCTGCGACGATTGCCTGGCGGTATGTCCATGGAACAAATTTGCAGCCGCGACCCGTGAACCGGCCTTTCTCCCCCGCGCCGAACTGACCGCGCCGAGGCTGGCTGATCTCGCCCAACTGGATGACGCGGCGTTTCGTGCGTTTTTCAGTGGCAGCCCAATCAAACGCACCGGGCGCGACCGCTTTGTCCGCAACGTGATGATCGCCCTGGGCAACAGTACCGACCCTGCCGCACTGGCTGCGGTCACCGGCAGGCTGGACGACGCCTCTCCACTGGTTCGGGCCATGGCGGTCTGGGCGCTGCATTGCCTGGATGCCCCCGGGGATTTTGCCGCGCAGCGAAAGCAGCGCTATGAGACAGAGCCGGACGCTGACGTTCGCCGCGAATGGGATGAGGGTGATCCGTGAAAAAACTGTTCTGTTTCGGATTGGGCTTCAGCGCCACGACGCTTGCACGGAGCCTGATGGGTGAGGGCTGGCAGGTCGCCGGGACTGCTCGGGATGCTGCCAAGGCCGAGGCCCTGAAAGACCAGGGCATCGAAGCTGTCGTTTTCGACGGTACGACTGCAAGCGAGGCGCTGATAGCCGCACTGGCCGGTGTTACCCATCTGGTCGACTCCATCCCTTCGCACGAAGATGTGCCCTGTCCTGTTCTGGACTGTGCGGCGTTGGAGATCGCCCGCCTCGAAGATCTCGAATGGGCAGGGTACCTCTCGACCACGGGCGTTTATGGCAATCACGATGGAGGCTGGGTCGACGAGAACACGCCGGTCGCACCCAATCTGGAACGCAGCGCCCGTCGTGTTGCTGCTGAGGAAGCCTGGCTGGTCATGCACGAACGCTTTGGGCTGCCGGTCCACGTCTTCCGTCTGGCCGGTATTTACGGGCCTGGACGCGGCGTGCTTGAACAGGTCCGCAAGGGGCGTGCGCGCCGTATCGTCAAACCCGGTCAGGTCTTCTCGCGCATCCATGTTGACGACATTGCCGCGACCCTGCAGGCCTCCATGGCGCGTCCGAATCCGGGCGCCATCTACAATGTCTGCGACGATGAACCCGAGGAGCCTGCCAAGGTGGTGGCCTATGCCTGCGAACTTCTGGGTGTCGCACCACCCGAACCCGTGGCCATGGAAGAGGCTGGCCTCTCCGCTATGGCCAAGAGTTTCTATGCCGACAACAAACGCGTGAAAAACGACCGGATCAAGAGCGAGTTGGGCGTCACCCTGCGCCATCCCGGCTTTCGATCGGGCATGCCGGCGGATCTGGCGGCAGGCTCGACCTAAGGTTCAGCAGTACCCAGAAGTTCGCTGATCGTTGCCCCCAGGCATGCCAGGTCTTCGTCGCGCGACAGGCGGTGGTCACCGTCCTTGATTAACGAGACGACGACATCTTCACCAGTCATACACCGGCTGATTTCAAGCGCGGTCTCCCAGGGCACCGAGCTGTCCTGCATGCCCTGGAGCAGGCGGACCGGGACATCGATCGCCATGGGGCCGCGAAGCAGGAGTTTCTCGCGGCCGTCTTCAAAGAAGGCGCGGGTGAAGGCGTAATGGCTGCCGCCTTCATCGAACGCGATCACATCGCTGGTGTTCACCTCGTCCTGTTGCTCGGGCGATAGTTTGAACCAGAGATCCTGGCTGAAATCGGGTGCCGCTGCAATCCCGATCAGGCCAAAGATGCGTTCGGGCCGCTGCAGCGCGAGGTTCAGCATGATCCAGCCGCCCATGCTGGATCCGACCAGGATTTGCGGGCCTTCGGTCAGGCTGTCGAGTGCCGCAAGTGCATCCTGGGTCCAGCTGCCGATTGTGCCATCGCTGAAACTTCCACTCGACTGGCCATGGCCGCTGTAATCGAAGCGCAGGAAGGCACGGTCGTGCCGGCAGCACCAGTCATCCAGGTAACTCGCCTTGGAACCGGTCATGTCCGATGCATAACCGCCCAGGAATACAACACCGGGGCCCCGGCCCTCGCGGCAGTGATAGGCGATACGCTGGCCATTTTCGCGATCGAGCCATTGTACTGTCGTGTCGGCGTCTGACATGGGATAAAGAGTCCGCGGTCCGTTGAAGGGCAGGTCCTCACATACCATGAATCAGGAACTCAAAGGCCGTGGCCCGGTCATCTTGCAGGTCATTCCAAGGCTCGAAGTCGGCGGTGCCGAACGGGCCGTGATTGATGTTGCGCGCGCCACGATCGAAGCAGGCGGTACCGCTCTGGTCGTTTCGGAGGGTGGTGAGCTCGAGCCCGAGCTGCTGCGCGCCAAGGCGCGCCACATCAACATGCCGGTGGCTTCCAAGTCGCCACTGGCGATCCAGCGCAATGCCGGCCGGTTGGCCGATCTCATTCGAAGCGAGAGCGTTGATCTGATTCACGCCCGCTCGCGTGCGCCGGCCTGGTCGGCGCTCAAGGCGTCAAAGCGGGCAGGCATCCCCTTCGTCACGACCTTCCACGCGCCCTACAACTTCAAGAACGGGATCAAGAAGCGCTACAACTCGGTGATGACCCGGGGTGACCGGGTCATTGCCATTTCCGAATTCGTCGCCAAGCACATCCGGGAAAATTATGGTGTTGGCGATGACCGGCTGCGCCTGATCCATCGCGGCATCAATGTTGTCGGCTTCGATCCTGCGGCGGTCAGCACAGAGCGGGTGGCAAGCCTGGCAGCGCGTTGGAACCTGCCCGATGGTGTCCCGATCGTCATGCTTCCGGGTAGGCTGGCACGCTGGAAGGGCCAGCATGTCATGGTCAACGCGATGCAACAGCTCCAGCGGGACGCAATCTGCCTTCTGGTCGGGGTCGGGTCTGGCCGCGAAGGCCTGCGGCGCGAGATCGAAAAGGATATCGCACAGCGTTCGCTGCAGGGACGAGCCGTGCTGATCGACGGTATTCAGGATATGGCGGCGGCCTATCGACTGGCCGATGTCGTGGTTTCGGCGTCGATCGAGCCGGAAGGTTTCGGCCGTGTCGCGGTTGAAGCCCAGGCCATGGGTGTGCCGGTCGTGGCGACCAACCATGGCGGTGCGCAGGAGACGGTCGAACCCGGCGTGACCGGCTGGCTGGTCCGGCCCGATGATCCCGCCGCCTTGTCCCAGGCAGTTGCCGCCGCGCTTGATCTCGATGAGGAAGCGCGCGTCAAACTTGCGGCGGTGGCGCGCGCGCGCACCGTCGAGCGTTTCAGCCGAACGGCGATGTGCGCCGCGACACTCGATGTCTACCGCGAATTGATTGCCTGGCCATGAGCACTCGGATTCTCGTGATCCGGCTTGGCGCTCTGGGCGATTTTGTTCTGTCGTCGGGTGCCTACCGGGCCATTCGCGAGTTCCACGGGGATGCTCATATCGTTCTGCTGACCACAGCGCCGTATGAAAACCTCGCCCGTGCGGGTGGCTGGTTTGATGAAGTCTGGCTTGATGACAAACCCTCGTGGTGGCAGTTCGGTCCGGTTCGGGAACTGCGCCAGCGCTTGAACGAAGGTGCGTTTGACAGGGTCTATGACCTGCAAACCTCCGACCGTTCCTGTGCCTATCATCGCCTGTTCCGGCGTCCGCGGCCGGAATGGTCCGGTATCGCCCGTGGCTGTTCCCACCCCCAGGCCAATACCGGTCGCGATGCGATGCACACGGTCGAACGCCAGGCCGATCAGCTAAAGATGGCCGGTTTGGAGCACATTCCCGGACCCGACCTTTCCATGGTCGAGGCCGATGTCACGGCGTTTAACCTGCCGGCCTCCTATGTGTTGGTCATGCCCGGGAGCGCTCCCCAGCGGCCGGAAAAACGTTGGCCGGCGGAACGTTATGGCGAGTTGAGCCATCAACTGAAAGGCATGGGCCTGACTTCGGTGTTGATCGGCGGGCCGGCTGAAAAAGAGGCGGCCCTGGAAATCGCCAAATCACGTTCCGACGTGATCGATCTGATGGGCCGCACCAGTTTCGAGCAGATCGCTGCGCTTGCCCAGGGCGCCACGCTGGCGATCGGGAACGATACCGGGCCGATGCATCTGGCGGCGACAGCGGGATGCCCCAGTGTCGTGCTGTTCTCCCATGCGTCTGATCCCGATATTACGGCGCCGCGCGGGCGTTCGGTCACGGTGTTGCAACGTTATGACCTTGGCGACCTCAGTGTCGACGAAGTCGGCTATGCCGCACGCAAGGCTCTTCCTTGACCAATCGCCGCACCACCTGATCCCTAAATCGGTCTCTAAACCCTTGAAAAAAAGCGGGATTCACATATCAGGTCGACTTGACCTGTTAGGAACTTGCTCTAGGTTGCGCGCGCCCACAACGGGCCTGACATCTTGAACCTGGAGTACCCAGACCATGAGCGCTGAAGCGCATGCCGCCCGCGTGGCGATCACACTGCCTGATGGATCTGTGCGTGAGTATGACGCACCGACCACCGGTGCGGACGTGGCTGCTTCGATCGGTCCGGGACTCGCCAAGGCAGCTCTGGCGGTCAGGGTCGACGGTGAACTGCGTGATCTCAAGAGAGAGATCAGCGGCGAAGTAGCGCTCGAGATCGTCACGCTGAAATCCGAGGATGCCATGGGGCTGGTGCGCCACGATGCGGCCCATGTTCTGGCCCAGGCAGCCAAGGAGCTGTTTTCCGACATCCAGGTCACGATCGGCCCGGTCATCGATGACGGCTTTTTCTACGACTTCTCGCGCTCCGAGCCGTTCACGCTGGACGATCTCGAGAAGATGGAAAAACGCATGGCCGAGATTATCGACCGTGACGAACCGCTCGCGCGAGAAGTCTGGGATCGGGATGAAGCGGTGACTTTTTTCAAGTCGATCGGCGAACACTACAAGGCAGAGATCATCAGTGATCTGCCCGACGACCAGACCATCACGCTTTATCGTCAGGGTGACTGGCTCGACCTTTGCCGGGGTCCCCATCTGCCCTCGACCGGCAAACTGCCCAAGGCCTTCAAGCTCATGAAACTCGCTGGCGCCTATTGGCGTGGCGACAGCCGCAACGAGATGCTCCAACGCGTCTATGGCACGGCCTGGCTCAACAAGGAGCAGCTTCAGGAGCATCTGACACGGCTGGAAGAAGCCGAGAAACGCGACCATCGCAAGCTCGGCCGCGAGATGGACCTCTTCCATTTCCAGGAAGAAACGGTCGGTTCCGTGTTCTGGCACGACAAGGGTTGGCGTCTTTATCGCACGGTGCAAGGTTATGTCCGCCGCCGCCTGGAAGCCGAGAAATACGAGGAGGTGAACACCCCCCAGATGGTCGCACGCTCCCTGTGGGAGGATTCCGGTCACTGGGAGAAGTTCCGCGAGCACATGTTCACGGCCCAGACCGAGGATGACCGCATTTGGGCGATGAAGCCGATGAACTGCCCCTGCCACGTGCAGGTCTTCAAGCAGGGCATCAAGAGCTATCGCGACCTGCCTTTGCGCATGGCCGAATTCGGCGCCTGCCTGCGCTACGAACCCTCGGGCGCCTTGCATGGTCTGATGCGGGTGCGATCGTTCACGCAGGACGACGCCCATATTTTCTGCACCGAAGAACAGATCACTGCCGAAACGGTCCGATTCTGCGCGCTGTTGTCTTCAATCTACAGCGATCTCGGGTTCGAGGAGTTTGTCGTCAAGTTCTCCGACCGGCCTGATGAGCGTGTCGGCAAGGATGCTGTCTGGGATCAGGCTGAAGGCGCCTTGCAGGATGCCGCCGTGGCCGCCGGTCTCGATCTTGAGCTCAATCCCGGCGAAGGCGCGTTCTATGGACCCAAGCTGGAGTTTGTTCTGCGTGACGCGATCGGTCGCGACTGGCAGTGCGGTACGCTCCAGGTCGACTTTGTGTTGCCCGAACGACTCGATGCCAGCTATGTCGCCGAAAGTGGTGATCGCAAGCGCCCGGTCATGCTGCATCGTGCAATTCTGGGGTCGTTCGAACGATTTATTGCAGTGTTGCTCGAACACTACGCCGGCAACCTTCCGCTCTGGCTTGCGCCGGTGCAGTTCGCCGTCGCGACGGTGACCAACGGCTCGGATGACTATGCCGCCGAAGTGCACGAACTTCTGGCCAAAGCCGGGCTTCACGGCCTGCTCGATACCGGTGCCGACAAGATCGGCTATAAGGTCCGCCAGCACTCGACATCGAAGGTGCCGGTGATCCTTGCCGTGGGCAAGCGCGAGGCTGAAGAACGTACTGTTTCAATTCGTCGTCTTGGCAGCAGGGATCAGCAATCCCTTGCACTTGCCGACGCCATTCATACACTCACAAACGAATCGCAGCCGCCGGCCTGACAAGCCCCGAATGCAACAACAGAGGAGTTTTCTAAATAGCCCGTCCCAGAAACAATATGGCGCCGCCCGAGAAATCCGGTCCGCGCATCAACACCGACATCAATGTCCCTCAGGTTCGCCTGATTGCTGCCGATGGAGCACAGGTCGGTGTCGTGACCATTCAGGCTGCAATGCGTGCAGCCGATGATTCCGGCTTTGATCTTGTCGAAATTTCGCCGCATGCCGATCCGCCGGTGTGCAAGCTGCTCGATTACGGCAAGTATAAGTACGAAGCCCAGAAGAAAGCCAATGAGGCGCGCAAGCGGCAGAAAACCTTCGATGTGAAGGAAATCAAAATGCGCCCGAGCATCGATGATCATGATTATGACGTGAAGATGCGGGCCATGGGCAAGTTCCTGGGCGAAGGCGACAAGGTAAAAGTCACGATTCGTTTTCGTGGCCGTGAGCTGGCCCACCCCGAAATCGGGCGCAAGCTGCTGGAACGAATCCGCGACGACTCCGACGAGCATGCCAAGGTCGAATCCATGCCCAAGATGGAAGGCCG
>JABIUG010000495.1 GCA_018700655.1 Rhodospirillaceae bacterium
CGGGGCCGGCCTTTGCCGACCGGCCGGTTGATGTCCATGCCGAGGTGACCGCGGTCGAGGGCCGCAAGGTCAGCTTCGCCGTAGGTCTCGAGCAGGACGGCAAGACGGTGATGGTGGGCGAACATGTCCGCGCCATCGTCGATCTCACGCGTTTTCTCGATGGTCAGGCCAGGGCTGCCGAAAAACCGGCACGACCGCCGATCACGTTTTTCTTTGACGTGCACAGCCCGTGGTCGTACCTGGCTGCAAACCGGATCGGGCATATGGCACGCCGCCACCACGCGAAAATCCTGTGGCGGCCAATCCATCTGGCAAATCTGATGGAGACGATCGACGGCCTGCGCCCGATGGAACAGAGCGCCGCGCGGGTCGCCTGGTACGAGCAGGATTGCGTCGATCGGTTCTCCGAGCTTGGTCTGGCCTACGATCCACACCCCGACTATCCGCTGCGCCCCTCACGTGCCCTGCGCGCCATCGCCTATGCCGCCGAACAGGGCTGTGTCGATGCGTTTGTTCAGACCGTGATGCGGGGCTACTGGGCCGAACACGCAGATATCAGCGATCTCGAGGTCTTGCAGGCGATGGCCGATGCTGTCGGTCTGAGGCCGCGCGCCATTGCAGAGATTGTCGATGACGCAGCCTACAAACAGGTCGTCACGGACAACACCGGCGATGCGATTGACCAAGGCGTCTTCGGCGTTCCGAGCTTCCTGTTCAACGGCAAGCTCTATTTCGGCAACGATCACATGGAGATGCTCGACCGGGCGCTTGGTTCCTGGACTGCCTGAGAACGGGGGACGCGTCAGGCCTTCTTGGGGGCAGGTGCGCCGCGCCTCGACAACAGGACACCCGCGATAGCGACCAGCCCGATGCCGACCCAGACAGCCGGGGTCGGGATGTCGTCGAAAAATACGTAACCCATCGCGATGGCGATGAACAGCGAGACATACTCGAACGGGGCGACCAGGCTTGCCTCTCCCTTGCGATAGGCCAGGATGATGAGAAAATGGGCCGTGCCGGCGATCAGTCCGGCGATCGCGATCAGAAACACCTCCATGCCGGTGACCGCGACCCAGTGCCCTGGAATCAGCGTAACCGGGAACAGGCCCGTCAACAGGAAGGCAACGGTCGTATAGAATGCCGTCACCGATGCCGGTTCTGTCGATCCCAGGCGTCTGGCGAGCAAACCTGTTGCCGCTGCGGCGACCGCGCCCGCCAGGCCCCAAAGGGCTGCCGGCCGGAATGCTTCGGTGCCGGGCTGCACAATCACAAGGGCACCCAGGAAACCAAGGGAAATCGCGACCCAGCGGATCGCCGGTACTCTTTCTCCCAGGACCCAGCGCGACAAAGCGGCAACAATGAAGGGCGACGAGAAGATGATCGCTGTGGCATCGGCGATGGGAAGTTCCTGCAGGGCCTGGAGGTAACAGCTGTAGGCCGTTGCCATGCACAGCCCGCGTGCTGCCTGGCCCAGTGGCCGTTTGGTCCTGAGTTGACGCCAGGTGCGGCTGATCTGCAGGGCGATCATGACCGGGATGAAAGCAAAGATGCTGCGCAACAACACGTAATGAAACGGTGTCAGGTGTTCTGTGAGGGATTTGGCGATGACATCGCCCATCGTGAGCAGGCCGACACCGGCCATGATCACGCCGATCGCCAGGCTCGGGTGATCGTTGGATTCGGCCTCCTGATTTTTCGTCAAGATGCCGTGCCTTCAAGGGCGCTGCGCACCATGGTCTGAAAATCGCCGACGACATGTTCGCTCCAGCCGGCTGAGGCGTCGTCGTCTTCGATCAGTGCGCCGCCCCGGTAACCTCTTGAGCTCAGACCGCGCTGGACACTTTCAACGACACTGACGTCTTCCTGAAAGACCTCATCGAAGAGTTCGTTGAAGTCGCGCAACGCGGTGTCGTCTTCTTCATCGTCCAGAGCATAAACGACGCGGACCTGCCTGGTCGCATTGGCTGCCAGGGGTTCGTGATAGGCGACGACGAAGCTCTTTTCGTCAAACGCCCGTGCCCAGAAGATGTTGGGCCATTGCCACCAGGCTGAGAGCCCTTCGATCGTGCCATGGGACGCAGCCTGATTGTGCCTTGCAGCAGGCACACGGCCCTGCCGGCTCCAGGCCGGGCCCGCGATGTGTTTCCAGGTCGAAAGGTCGAACTCGCCGAATGAAGGGTGGGCGACATCGCAATGGTAACATTCAAGATAGTTTTCGATGATGGTCTTCCAGTTGGCGCCCATCACGGCGTCGCGCCGTCGGATCGCGTGAAGTTGCGGCAGATCGGGATGGTCGACCAGCAGGTGTTTTTCGATATCGCGTAATCCCGCAGACGCCTCTGGCGCGTCATCGTCATGGCAGATCATCACGAACCCGGCAAACGATGCCGTTCGGACGGGCCGCAGAGGGTATTGCGCCGGATTAAAACCCTTGATGGCACCCATTCGCGGGGCGGCGCGTAGGCTGCCGTCCAGGCCATAGGCCCATGCGTGATAGGGGCAGGTGATGGCTGCCTTGAGCGTGCCGGCGCCATCAAGCAGGCGGTGGGCGCGATGCTGGCAGGCATTGTGGAAGCCACGGATTTCACCGCTGCGGTCGTGGACCAGGAAGATCTCCTCGCCCCCAGCGGTCAGCGTCAGGTAGCTGCCGGGTCCAGCGATGTCGCTGCCGTGGCAGACGGGAAGCCAGGCGCGGCCGAACACTTCGCACATCTCGCGCGCGAAGTGATCCGGCGACGTATACCAGGAACGGGGCAGGGGATGGCGCAAGATGGACCTCCGCGGCATTAGAGCGGCACCTTCAGCAGCAACCCGAATTCGCGGGCGAAGTCGACCGAGACCCTGGCGTGGACCCGTCCCTGCTTGTCGAAGAAGCTGCCGGTTTCAACCGTGGGGAAAACACCCTCGTGCCAGATTCCGGGGTGGATATAGAGCCCGCAACTGCCGTCGAAGCGGAAACAGACGAAGTCATCGGGCTTTATGTCGTCGCCCGGCAGGGCCAGCGGCGTGACGAAAGGTTCGCCGTTCATCGGGTAGAATACCTGCCCGCCATCGGGGTGGTAGTTGCAGTGCCAGAGATAGACATGATCGCGCGGGCCAGATGCCTGCTCGCGGCTGGCGCTGGCAGGATCGGCGCTGTAGCCCAGGATGTAGTCGCCGCCGACCGCCTCGTTCTGGCCGCGCAGGACGTCACCCTCCCACCAGAAGCGGAACGTGCCTTCGACCGTGCCGGCTTCGTCACCGCTGTCGGTATCGACCGGGCGCCAGCCCTGGGCCGGCCAGCGTGCGATCTCGACGGTATGGTTATGGCGATCACTGACGAGTTCACCGTAGCCCTTGAGCGTTTCGTTTGTAGCGTCGACCACTGGCACATCAAGCAACGTGAGACCTGCCGGAATCTGGAGATCGAGGTAGTCGGGCGCGGTTGCGACAGGCGTCTGCATGGGAACCTCGGAGGCAGCAGGGCATGATGTCGCCAGTGGAGACATCATCGGGCGGTGAGCCTAGTTTGTCCGTGGTGATGATGCCATCGACAGCTTTCCTGGTCATCTTGCCGATAGAGAGGAAACCATGTCCGAGATCGCAGTTTCAGAACGCGCAACCAATCTGATCGCCGATTCCCTGGTCTGGGACGACCATGCCGGGTTCGAGTTTTCACATGGCCTTGACCTTGATCGGGTGTGGCGTTGGAAAGAAGCGGGTTTCGATTATCTCTCGGTCAGCGCCGGATATGACGTGCAGCCCTGGACCCTGACCGTTCAGGCGGCCGCCGCCTGGCGCCGTTTTATCGATCTCCACCCCGATCGCTACATCCTGGCTTCCAGCGGTGACGACATTCGCCGTGCCAGGGCCGAAGGCAAGCTTGCTCTTGCGCTTGATATCGAAGGCATGTGCAGCCTCGATGAGAAGATCACCATGGTGCAGCTCTATTACGATCTCGGCGTGCGCCAGATGAACTTCGCCTACAATCTCAACAAC
>JABIUG010000496.1 GCA_018700655.1 Rhodospirillaceae bacterium
CCATCGCTGCCGGCTCCTGGGGTCTCTACTGGTTACCCCAACGCATGCTCCAGGATGCAGGCATGACAGGCGGCTGGGGAACTCTCACACAGTACATCCTCTGTGTTCTCTTGCTGACCCCATTCGTCCTTTCAAACGCCATGCGTGGCCGACCAACAGGATTGAACATGCCCCTGATCGGCCTGCTCATGGGCGGTGGTGCCATGTGTTATGGCAACAGCTTCCTGCTGACAGACGTGATGCGTGTGCTGCTTCTTTTCTATCTTGCGCCGCTCTGGGCAACCCTTCTCGAAATCGGCATGACGCGAAGGCCGCCGCACTGGAGCCGTGCCATCAGTCTTTCAGCCGCCGTTGCCGGGGTCTGGGTCGTGCTGGGTCAGGATGCCGGCCTGCCCCTGCCCAAAAACACGGGCGACTGGCTGGCGCTTGCAGGAGGATTTCTGTTTGCTGCGGGTGCCGCCAGGATTAACTCGGTGCAACCGAAGGGCATCACCCCCACGCTCTTTGCGTTCTTCCTCTATGGCGGGCTCGTCGGTGTCGTGCAGTTGCCTCTGCTTGCCGGGCATCTGGGACCCGCGCCTGCCGCGGCCGATCTGGTCGCCATGCTGCCTTGGCTGTTTGCTCTATCGGCCTGTTTTTTCATTCCCACGAATGTCGTGATCATGGGAGCACCGCGCTTCATCGGCGTTGGCCTCTTCGGCATCCTGATCCTGACCGAGCTTGTGTTCGGGACCGTCAGTGCCGCGCTTTGGGCGAACGAAGCGTTCGGCTGGCGCGAGGTTCTCGGTGCGAGCCTGATCCTGGGCGGCGCGATCGTGGAAGTGCTCCTTGGACCGGATTCGGAGCCAGCACAGGCACCGGGTTAGAGCGCAGCGATAGCAGCGGCCAGGCGGGCTATCTCTTCTTCGGTGTTGAGGTAATGGACTGCGGCCCGGCAAAGCGCAGGCAAATCACGCGATTCGAAGTCCAGCCGGGTCGAGCTGCGTCCGGAATTGCCGATGATGATGTCCTGTGCCGCAAGCCGGGCAACGACTTCCTCGGGCTCATAACGTTCATGACTGAAGGTCACGATGGCGCAACGCTCGCGCCCGGCATCACGCAAGGTCACACCGGGTATGGCCGCCAGCCGCTCGCGCAAATCGCCGGCAAGTTCGCTGTTGCGCTCGGCGATCGCATCAAGCCCGAACGACATCGCGTAGTCGGCTGCGACACCCAGCCCGATCTTGCCTGCGATGTAGTTCTCCCAGTTCTCGTAGCGCCTGGCGGACTTGTGCATTTCGTAGCGGTCTGCCGCCACCCATTCAGCCGAATGCAGATCGAGCACAGGCGGTTCATGATGTTCCATGGCCGCACGGCTGGCATAAAGAAAACCCGTGCCACGCGGGCCGCGCAGGAACTTTCGTCCGGTCGCCGAGAGAAAATCACAGCCGATTTCCTGAACATCGACCGGCATCTGACCGACCGACTGGCAGGCATCGAGCAGATAGGTCACACCATGTGCCCTGGCGATTTTCCCGACCTCTGCCGCAGGCGTGACCAGACCGCCGGAGGTCGGCACATGGGTCGTGGCGATCAGGCGGGTACGTCCGTCGATCAGGCCGTCCAGCGCTTCGAGGTCCACCTGGCCGCTGTCATCGTTGGGCACCACGACAATCTCGATGCCGCGCCGTTTCACGGTCTGCAGGAAGGCGATGAAGTTGGAGGAATACTCCGCCACGATCGTGACGATGTTGTCGCCGGGTTTCATGTCCTGGGCTAGGCCGTAAAACGCCTGACACCATGCGACCGTGGCGTTTTCGACCACGGCGATTTCGTCGCTGTGGCAGTTCAGCATACGCGCGATAGAATCGTAGGTCGCCGCAACCTGCGGCGCTGTCTGTTCTTCGGCGGCGTAACCGCCAATCCGGGCCTCGAGATCGAGGTGATCATGCAACGCCTTCAGAACAGGCGTCGGCATCAGGCCGGCACCGCAGTTATGGAAAAACGCGATATTCTCGACAGCCGGCGTATCGGCGCGGGCTCTGGCAACATCGATCATGGCTCAAGCTCGTCAGTTGGAGTGGAGGCCGCCACCCTTACGCGAGAGTGAGCCGGTGTGCGAGCCCTTGCTGGGTTCAAACCGGTTCGTCGTCCAGACAGGCATCGGGCAGGCAACGCCGGACCTCGTCATGAAACTGACGCAGCCTGGCCTCTTCACGCGACAACAGGCCTCGCTGGTAGGAACGCGACGCCAGTCCGGCCTGGACGCCATGGACCAGATCGATGTCTTCGCGCCCGACCAGCCGGTTGATCCGGTCGTTGAGATAACGCGCCGCTCGCATCGTGCGCCGCTCATCGGGCAGCGCATAGCTGCGCGAACGAAACTGGCAGCGATCGACGCCCAGCGGGAGCGCCTGGAAGAAATCGACCTGATCGGGGTAAAGGTCGATCGCAATGCTGGGGAAGGTCGATATGTAGTGCCAGCTGCGCTGCAGCTCAGCGGGAAGGTGCTCGACCGTCGGCAACAGACGACGGTACATCCGCTCGCTCCAGTTGGGTGAATCCATGCCTTCGGTCAGCGCGCTGCCGCCGTGGGATGTGCCGTGATCGTTGACTTCGAGGCGGTAGTTGTCACCGAACAGGCGGTGCAGGCCGGGATGAGCCGGCGGCACATGGTAGGCCTCGTTGTTGTTGTCGACCACGACCTTCCAGTTGACCGCCAGCTCGGTCCGCGATTCGCGGCCAAGGGGCTGCATCTCTTCGATGCGGTAATGGCGGAACGTCTTTTCATGCGCACCGAAGACTTCCGCGACCGCCGGGCCATCGCCGCCGAAGCGGGCGAAAACGAGACCATGGTAGACCTCGACATCCAGTGCGACGAGCCGGACCGTGCTCTTGTCCAGACCTTCGAACCCGGCCTCTCCCGGCACAAACACCAGGCGGCCGGTCAGATCGTAGCTCCAGCCGTGATAGGGGCACTGCAGCAGACGCCCGCATTTACCCTGATCGTGTTTGACCAGGCGTGAGGCCCGATGGCGGCAGACATTATGAAAGGCGCGCACGGTACCGTCATCGCCACGCACCACCAGTGCCTCCTCGCCCAGCAGCGAAAACCGCATGTAATCGCCGGTCGACGGAATGTCGCTGAGGTGGCCGACAGGCTGCCAGCTTTTCATGAAGATAGCGTCGCGTTCCGCCGCCAGAAAGGCGGGACTGTGGTATGTCCAGGATGGAAGCGTCGCCGACGGCCCGGTGTGACTCTGTTGCTGTGGCATCTGCGACCCCATATGTATGCGTCCCTAGTTTAACCACACCCATTGAGCCCCACCACATGCGCAGCATCGGGTCCGCCCCGCGCGAGGACTTCACAAACGGCAAGGCCGGCACGGATCGTTCCGGCGGGTTCAGCACGATGCTGAGCCTGCTGCCCTATCTGTGGCCGGTGGGTGAATGGAACCTGCGCGCCCGGGTCGTGATTGCGATGGTGTTCCTGGTGCTCTCGAAGGTCGCCATCGTCATGGTGCCGATCTTCTACAAGGACGCGGTCGATGCGCTGGTTTCGGCCGAAGAGGGTTTGTTGCTGATCGTCCCGGTCGGTGTGATTCTGGCCTATGGCCTGGCGCGCATCGCGTCACTGGGTTTCAGCGAAGCGCGCGACGCGATCTTTGCTCGTGTCGGCCAGCGTGCCATTCGCCAGATTATTCTGGAGGTGTTTCGCCATCTCCACCGGCTCTCGCTACGTTTTCATCTGGAACGCCAGACCGGCGGTCTCTCGCGCATCATCGAGCGCGGCAACCGCGCGATCGAGCTCCTGCTGCGGATCAGCCTGTTCAACCTGATCCCGACCATTATCGAGCTGATCCTCGTGTTCGGCATCCTCTGGTACATGCTCGATATCGAGATTGCCGCGATCACGCTTGTCACGGTCGTCGTCTACATCGTCTACACCATGGTCGTGACGCAATGGCGCATACAGTTCCGCCGGAACATGAACGATGCCGACACCAGCGCCAACACCCGTGCGATCGACAGCCTGCTGAACTACGAAACGGTCAAGTATTTCGGCAACGAGGACCACGAGGCACGGCGTTACGATGAAGGCCTCGCGCGTTACGAGGAAGCCGCCGTCAAAAGCAGCGTTTCGCTCGCCGCGCTCAACTTCGGCCAGGCAGCGATCATCTCGGTCGGGCTGACCCTTGTGATGCTCTTGTCGGCCAGCGGCATTGTCGACGGCTCCATGACGGTCGGCGACTTTGTGCTGGCCAACACCTATCTGATGCAGCTTTACCAGCCGCTCAATCTCTTCGGCTTTGTCTATCGCGAGATCAGGCAGGCGCTGATCGATATCGAGCAGATGTTCCAGCTGCTCGCGGTCGATGCCGAGATCATCGACACGCCCGGCGCACCAGCCATCGCCGTTGACGGCGCCTCAATCCGGTTCGAGAACGTCAACTTCGCCTATGATGAACGGCGCCCCATCCTCAGGGATGTCGATTTCATGGTGCCGGCCGGCAAGGAGGTCGCTGTCGTGGGCCCGTCCGGCGCGGGAAAATCAACAATCTCGCGCCTGCTCTATCGGTTTTACGATGTCGGCGAAGGCGCAATCCTGATTGACGATCAGGACCTGCGCAACGTCACCCAGCACTCGTTGCGCGCTTCGATCGGCATCGTTCCCCAGGACACCGTGCTGTTCAACGACACGGTTTTCTACAACATCGCCTATGGCCGTCCCGGCGCGACCAGGGAGGAGGTCGAGGAAGCCGCACGACTTGCCCGGATTCACGACTTTGTCGTGGGCCTGCCTGATGGTTATGAAACGATGGTCGGTGAACGTGGACTGAAACTCTCGGGCGGCGAAAAACAACGTGTCGCGATCGCG
>JABIUG010000497.1 GCA_018700655.1 Rhodospirillaceae bacterium
CCGACGAGTTTGTCGCCAACCGTTATGGCGTGATCGCCCATGGTGTCGGCCTGGTCGATGAATACCCGGCGATCTACTTCCCCCAGGACTACGAAGCCAACGGCTATGACGATTATCTGGTGCCGGGCATGGTGGTCTGCGTCGAAGCGTTGATCGGCTCGGAAGGCGGCCGCGAATGCGTGAAGCTTGAACAGCAGGTGCTCGTTACCGAAACCGGATACGAGCGCCTCGACAGCTTCCCCATGGACGAGACCTGGAACTAGAGCCCGGGCTGGAAACCCCCTACCGGCCCTGTGCCTGGCAGGTTCGTGCCTGTTGCGAAAGCTGGCTCGTCGTCGCCAGTGCGTAAGAACACTTGTTGCTGCGGTATTCGATGCGGCCATCTTGCGTGAATGCGGTGGGCCCTTGGGGTGACGAACAAGCCGCGATCAACCCACCAACCAGAAACAGCAGCACAGTAACCTTCAACATACGCATGCCGATGCTCTCTTCTGCTTTCTGAACGAAACCATCAGCGGACATAGGACGCTCCGTTGATGTCGATGGTCGTGCCTGTGGCATGTGGCGCCAGGCCACTAGCCAGAAAGGCGATGCAATTGCCGACATCCGACGCCGGAGCGATCTCGCCCAGCGGAATGTCTGCCGTCATGTCACCCAACCCGTCCTGCTCGATGATCTGGTCTACCATTTCGGTTCTCACGAATCCCGGTGCCACAGCATAGGCCAGAATTCGATCCGACGCATTCTTGCGCGCGATCGAACGGGTCAGTGCGATCAACCCGCCCTTGGAAGCACCATAGTTCATGCGGTCATAGTCATCGCCACGGAACGATGATCGGCTCGCAACGTTGATGATGATACCACCACCGCGTTCTCGATAATGGAATGTCGCCTGGCGGCAAAGCTGGGCCACGGCGACCAGATTGACCCGCAGGGTCCGTTCCCATGATGCCAGAAAGGCATCGAGATCACCCTCGGGGTCGGCTGCTTCGTAGATCCCGGCATTGTTCACCAGAACATCGATCCGACCCTTCCAGGCCAACGCGTCCTTCCATACCGCCTCGGTCGTGGGTGCATCGGCCAGATCACCCGCGACCAGATGGCAACGACCATCGGGAAACTCGGCTGCGAGTGCCTGGGCAGCGCCACGGTTGCGCGCGTAGTGGATCACGACATCACCACCGGCGCCCGCCAGGGCGCGCACGGCGGCCGTGCCGATCCCGCGCGAACCACCGGTCACCAGAATCACCTTATCCGTCATATCGATCATCTCATGCTCCCGTGCCATAGCGGCGGCACAGCAATTCGAAAACCGCGCGTGCACTCTGGACTTCGCCACCCTTGGGACGGCCCGCACGACCGGCCTCGTTCCAGCAAACCGTGTCGATGTGAATCCAGCTTGTGTCGACACCAACGAATTTCTCGAGGAACAAGGCGGCCTGAATGTGATCGGCAAAAGCCCAGTCGGCAATCGTGTTGATTTCGGCCAGATCACTTGCCATGCGTGGCAGATAAGCCTTGGCCAATGGCATCGGCCAGAGCGGATCGGAAACCGCCATGCCGGCATCGCACAGATCTCTGGCATCCTCGGATTTCTTGGCGAAACAGGCTGCTAGGTCCTGGCCCAATGCGACCCGCGCGGCTCCGGTCAGTGTGGCAAAATCAATCAGTAGCTCCGGTTCCTCCTCGCAGGCCGCCGCCAATGCGTCGGCCAGGATCACGCGGCCCTCGGCATCGGTATCCCCGATCTCGATGTTGATGCCCTTGCGCGTCGTGATGATATCTGCCGGTTTGATCGCATTGCCGTCGAGCGCATTCTCAACCGCCGGGATCAGGACACGCAGACGAACCGGCAGTTCCAGATCCATCACCATGCGCGCCACCGCCAGGGCACAGGCAGCACCGCCCATGTCCTTCTTCATCTTCTCCATGCCCGCGGCGTTCTTCAAGTCATGCCCGCCGGTATCGAAACACACGCCCTTGCCGACCAGAGTCACCCTGGGCGCATCATCCCTTCCCCAATGGAGATCAAGCAGGCGTGGCGGTCGCGCACTGGCTCGACCCACAGCATGAACCGCGGGGTAGCCTTCTGACAAAAGCTTCTCACCCTGGATCACCGACAGGGTCGCGCCTGCACGTTGCGCGATCGCCTCGGCAGCATCTTCAAGATCGGCCGGGCCCATGTCCTCGGCCGGCGTGTTGACGAGGTCGCGCCCCAGACAAACCGCCTCGGCACGGGCCGTGACACCGGAACGGTCGCAGTTCTGCGGCCAGACGAGGCTCGCGTGGCCCCGTTTGGTCTTGCGATAACGGGTAAAACGGTGACACCCGGCAGCCCAGCCTTCCGCAACGGCGTCGGCAGCGCCTTCCCCGTCGGGATCAAGCGCCAGGCAAAGATCATCGGGCAGTTCGGACGGCAGCGAAGCCGCCGACCACAGGTCAGGCGTATCACCCAGGCCGGCTACGACCATGGCGATGTCACCATCAACCTCGGGGACCACCTGCCAGTGCCCGGCCTCAGCCTCGAACCCGGTACGGCGCAACCAGGTCGCAACACGGGCCGGCTGGCTCACGATCCACGCGGCGTATCCTGCGGTTGTCAGCGTTATCAGCGGAACCGCATCATCGACCGCTTCAATCAGTCCCTGAACCGTCATGCGTTCAGGCCCCGAAACGCTGCTCGATCATGTCGAGCAGCCCCCGCACGGCCATGACCTCACCGCCCTTGGGCCGGCCCGGCCTGCTGTTGAGATTCCAGCCCATAATGTCGAAATGGGCCCATGAGACGTCGTCGCTCACGAAATGCTCCAGGAACAACGCGGCATTGATCGCACCGGCGCCCCGGCCTGAGCCGGTGGTCGATAGATCGGCGACATCGCTGTCCATCAGCTTGCGGTAACCCGGCCAGAGCGGCAGACGCCAGACGTCTTCCTGAACACGTTTGGCGCTTTCTTCGATCGCGACGGCCATGGTGTCGTCGTTGCTGAGATAGACCGGAATCTCCGGGCCCAGGGCGACACGTGCTGCGCCGGTCAGGGTCGCAAGATCGATCAGCATGTCGGGTTTCTCAGAGGCGCCTTCTGCCAGGGCGTCACACAGGATGACCCGGCCCTCGGCATCGGTGTTGCCGATCTCGATCGTCAGCCCCTTGCGGGTCGTGATGACATCAAGCGGCCGGAAGGCGTTGCCTGCCACGGCGTTTTCGACCGCTGGAATCAGCAGGCGCAGGCGTACCGGGAGATTGAGGCGCATGATCATCGAAGCCAGCGCCAGTGCGCTTGCCGCCCCGCCCATGTCCTTTTTCATCATCTTCATGCCGGTCGCGGGCTTGAGATCGAGCCCCCCGGAATCGAAACACACGCCCTTGCCGACCAGCGTCACCTTGGGCGCATCGCTCTTGCCCCAGGTCAGATCGGCCAGCCGCGGCGGGCGCACGCTCGCGCGGCCCACGGCGTGCACCGAGGGATAGTTCTCCGTGAGAAGCTCGTCGCCCTCGATGATCCGCAGTTCGGCGCCATTGGCGGCAGCGACATCGGCGACCGCACCGGTCAGTTCGGCCGGGCCCATGTCCTCGGCCGGCGTGTTGATGAGATCACGGCCCAGATGCACGCTCTCGGCAATCGCAACGACACGGTCCATGCGCGCGGTCGCAAGCGGGACCAGCCTGGCCATTTCGCGCTCGGTTTTGCGGTAGCGCCCGAAATTGTAGCTCCCCATCGCCCAGCCCAGCGCCAACGCAGTTGCTTCGGCGGTCTCGAAGTCACCTTCCAATCGGCAGACAGTGCCCTTGGGCAGGGCCATCGGCAGGTCACCCAGCGTGAACATGCTCATCGGGTCGGTCATCGCGACCAGCACCGTGCCGACCCCACCGGAATCATCGGGGATGATCAGGTGGCGTGCGGCCGACCCGTCGAAATCATGCGCCCTGACCCAACGGGCCTGCGCTGCCGGCGCCTTGTCCAGCCAGGCCTCAAGACCATCACGCGTCACCGGCACAATCGCGACCGTATGTTCGGCCGCGTCAACGAAACACTGCATGTTCGGATCCTTTTGAACTCGTCGCGAGCCTATCGCTCGAAGGCGGCGTGATCCAGCGGCAAGGCTGTTGAATACTTCACCTGTTTCAGCGCGAAGCTGGAGCGGATGTTGGAAACGCCCGGTGCCTTGGCCAGGTGATCGAGCACGAAGGTGCGGTAGGCTTCGAGATCAGGCACGACGATGCGCAGCATGTAGTCGTGATCGCCGGTCATCAGGTAGCACTCGACGACCTCGGGACGGGCCCTGATATGGGCCTCGAAATCATCGAGCAGCGCCTCGACCTGACGTTCAAGCGAAACCTGGGCCAACACGCTCACACCGAGCCCGACTGCGGCGGGATCGAGCAGCGCGGCGTACTGGCGAATGACGCCCTGACGTTCCAGTTCACGCACCCGGCGCAGACAGGGCGACGGTGAGAGGCCAACCGTCTCGGCCAGTTCGACATTGGTGGCGCGGCCGTCTTCCTGCAGATGGCCCAGAATGTTGTGATCGTATTGATCCATGGTGTTTCCAGCCTTGATATTGTCGAGTGGCGACAGAATATTGCGCCATCCTTGTGGAGGGCAGCCAACGACGCAACAACCTGCTGTGCCAATTGCGTTATCATGACGCTCCTGATCCGCCCCGAGGTCCCGCCATGTCCGTCACCCCGATTCGCGCCGGCATCCGCACGCCAGACACGTCGATCATCGACCCCGCAGAACTGGCCTGCCTCGATGCCCTGCAGAAAAAGATCCTGTGGCTGGCGAGCTGGACCATCCATCACGCCAACCACATCCGGCCCAGCCGCGACGGGCTGAAGGTCGGTGGCCATCAGGCGTCCTGTGCTTCCATCGTCCAGATCATGACCGCGCTTTATTTCCACACCTTGCGCCCGCAGGACCGGGTTGCCGTCAAACCCCATGCCAGCCCGGTGTTCCATGCGATCCAGTATCTTCTGGGCCGTCAGGAACGTGAGCAGCTTGAACTCTTCCGTGCCCTGGGTGGCGCGCAATCCTATCCCTCGCGCACCAAGGACAAGGACGATGTCGATTTCTCGACCGGCTCGGTGGGGCTGGGCGTCGCGACCACAGCCTTTGCCGCACTGGTGCAGGATTATCTGGCGCTCAAGGACATGCTCCCCGAAGGCCAGAAGCCCGGGCGCATGATCGCGCTGGTGGGCGATGCCGAGCTTGATGAAGGCAATGTCTGGGAAGCCCTGCTGGAAAGCTGGAAACACAACATCGGCAATGTCTGGTGGGTCGTCGACTACAACCGCCAGAGCCTCGACAGCGTCGTGTCCGACCGCCTGTTCCAGCGCATCCAGGGGTTCTTCGATGCGGTCGGTTGGGAAGTCGTCACCGTCAAATACGGCAAGCTGCTGACCGAGGCCTTCGAGAAGCCCGGCGGCGAAGCCCTGCGCGACTGGATCGACGAATGCCCCAACGATCTCTATTCCGCGCTGTGTTTCAAGGGCGGTGCATCGTGGCGCGAGCATCTCGAACGCGACTTCAAAAAGGGCAACGCGACACGCAAGCTGGTGGACGCACACGACGACGATGCGCTCCACAGCCTGATGACCAACCTCGCCGGCCACGACCTCGAAAGCCTGGTTGAGGCCTTCGACGTCGCCGCCGCCGCCGATGACGACCGGCCGCGCTGTTTCATCTGCTACACGATCAAGGGCCACGCCCTGCCCTTTGCCGGGCACAAAGACAACCATTCCGGCCTGATGAACCCCGACCAGATGGCAGGTTTTCGCGAGGCACTGGAGATAGCCGAAGGCGACGAATGGGAGCCCTTCGCCGGCCTGGAAGCAGAACGCGGCGAGCTGCAGGCCTTCCTGAAGGATGTTCCCTTTGCGCAGGAATATCCCCGCCGCCGTCATGCTGCGCCGGTCGCCGTGCCCGAAACCCTGACCCACAAACGCGACAAGCGGGTTTCGACCCAGCAGGCTTTCGGCAACATCCTGAATGACATCGCACGCAGCGACGCCGCAATCGCCGACCATATCGTGACGACCTCACCCGATGTCGCGGTCTCAACCAATCTGGGCCCATGGATCAACCGGCGCGGCCTGTTCGACCGGCGTGAACACGTCGATACCTTCAAGTCGGAAAAAGTCATCTCGGCGCAGTCATGGGATATCAGCCAGTCGGGCCAGCACATCGAACTGGGCATCGCCGAAAACAATCTCTTCCTGCTGCTGGCTGCGATGGGCCTGTCGCACAGCCTGTTCGGCGAGCGCCTGCTGCCGATCGGCACGCTCTACGACCCCTTCATCAGCCGCGGTCTCGATGCCCTGAACTACGCCTGTTACCAGGACAGCCGCATCATGCTGGTCGCCACGCCAGGTGGCGTGACGCTGGCGCCCGAAGGCGGCGCACACCAATCGATCTATACGCCCCTGATCGGATTGGGTCAGCCCGGGCTTTCGAGCTTCGAGCCCACCTTTGCTGATGAACTGGCAACAATCATGCGCTGGGGTTTCGAGCACATGCAGGCAGATGACGGCGGATCGGTCTATCTCCGGCTTTCAACCCGTCCGGTCGATCAGATCAAGCGCGAGATCAG
>JABIUG010000498.1 GCA_018700655.1 Rhodospirillaceae bacterium
CATGGAAGCTGGCGCTGATCACGGCATCAAACCCTTCGGCGTGGAATGCCAGCGTCTGCTGCGTCTGGAGAAGGGCCACATCATTGTCAGTCAGGACACCGACGGACTTACCAATCCGCTGGAAGCTGACATGGACTGGGTGCTTGCCAAGAAACGGCCGTTCTATATCGGCAAACGCTCCATCGACATCCGTCGCGAACATCTTGATCGCAAGCTGGTCGGCTTTGAACTGGAGGGCGGCGAAGGTGCCACCCTGCCCAAGGAATGCCATCTGGTGATCAAGGATGGTGACATCGCCGGGCGCGTGACGTCCTGCAGCTATTCGCCGACCCTGGGCAAGGCGATTGGCCTTGCCTATGTGGAGCTTGATCAGGCCGAGCCTGGTTCCAAGTTTCAGGTCCGGATCGATTCCGGGCATGTCAGCGGCAAGAAGGTGAAGATGGACCTTAACAACCTTGTCGACTGCAAGGTTGTGTCGCTGCCGTTCTACGATCCCGAAAACGCCCGACAGGAGATGTGAGATGCCAGACGCAATCTCCCCGACCGATACCATCCGTCGCTCCAACCTCTATCGCGTAAGCGCGGGGCTGGGTGCCCAATGGGTTGAGGTTAATGGCTTTGCCTGTCCCGCCAACTATGGCGACGTTCCAGCCGAAACCGCTGCTGCGAAGCACATGGGCATCGCCGATCTGACCGCCCTTCCGCGCGCCGGGTACAAGGGCTGGGACATGGCCGGATGGGCCGGTGGACAAGGTGTCGATCTGCCTGACCCAAACCAGGCCAGAGCCCAATCGGACGGCACGTTTGCCTGCTGCCTTTCCGGTGGTGAATTGCTGCTGCTGTCTAATGACGGTGGCGCATCGGCCACCATTGGTAAGCTGGCTGATGCCTGGACTGGGGATGACGCAGTTTGCTTCCCGGTGCCGCGTTCCGACACCAACGCGCGCATCGCTATCACGGGCGCCAGCGTGCCCCACATGATGGCCAAGATGTGCGGTGTCGATCTGCGCGCTCATCGTTTCGAGAATCACCGCATCGCCCAGACCAGCGTGGCACGCATGAACGCCATCCTGGTCCGCAACGACCGTGGCGATACCTACGCCATCGACATGGTGCTCGACAGCGCCTCGATCGTTTACATGTGGGGTTGCCTGACCGACGCCATGGCCGAATTCGACGGTCGCGCGATAGGCCTGGAAGCCGTGCGGGCGCTGGGTAGCTGAAAACCTGAGGCCCGAGATGGTCGGGGCCCATGAGGTTTGCGGCAACATCATTGGTATGACTTTTCGCCAAATTTGATGCTAGGCTTCAGCCATGGCGGTTTCACCAAACCCGTTTCCGAACTCCATGCCCGAGGGTTACCAGGTCCTCGCTGATGAACCGGTGTTCGATGCTGCACGGCACCTTGCGCTGGAAGCTCCGCAGAAGGTCTGGTCACTCGCCGATTTCGGTTATGGCGATGATGTCATCGCGACAACGCCTTCGCTGGTTGCTGCGGCCGGCCCGTTCCGTCTGTTGAGTGACGAAGGTGTGGAAGCGGTCCAGATGGTCTGCCGAAATCTGCGTGACGTTAGGCGTATGGAGGAAGGACAGCGCACCAGCGCCTTTGTTTCGGGTGCGGTTTACCGCTCGCGGTTCCTGCGTGAGCTGACCAACAGCCCCGAGGTCGCGGCTTTCCTGTCGGAGATTGCCGGCACGCGGCTTCTGCCCCATTCGATGCCGTCCCAGCAGGTCTACATCAACTATGCGCCTGATGATCTGTCCAAGGCGGTCGACAATTGGCATGTCGATTCCATCGGGTTCGACTATGTCCTGATGGCAAGTGACCCGGCAACGCTCAACGGCGGACGCTTCGAGTTCTTCTGTGGCACCATGGAGCAGGCTGCCGATCTGCTCGGCACACAGGCATCGGCATTGACCGAAGGATTTGCCGATGATCTGCCGGCCGAACTGGTCGAGACCATCAATTTTCCCGGGCCCGGCTATGCGCTGTTTCAGCAAGGCCATCTGGTCCTGCACCGTGCGACACGTCTGTTTGAAGTTGCCGAGCGCATCACCCTGGTGCCGGGCTACGTCACGGCAGATCAATCAGGGGATGATCCCACAAAGGTGGAACGCATCACGACGTGGGGTGAGCCGGGCATCCTGGCTGAACTGGCACGACACGCGGCCTGGCAGTCTCGTGTGAAGCTGGAGAGCCTGATCGAGCAAATGCCCATCGCAGACGATCCCGATGCCATCGTTGCTTCACTGCGGAACGCGACAGCCGATATTGATCGTCTGATTGCCAGCCTCGAAGAGAAGAACTGAACGCCGAACTATTCTGCTGCCAGCGCTGTTGACGTCCTGTCTTGCGTCAGCTTGCGCGAAACCCACCAGGCGACATGGCGGTTGTGTGCTTCCAGATGGGAGAGTGGCGCCTGTCCAGCGCGGCCGGTTTCCAGCGCCTTCTGGATTGCCGTGTTGACCGGGCCGTCTTCATCGTTGAA
>JABIUG010000499.1 GCA_018700655.1 Rhodospirillaceae bacterium
AAAGAGAGAAAAGGCAAGCCAAACTACAAAGATCAACGGCAAACCCGCGCGCAGAAAATCACTGAACTTGTAGTGTCCGGGCGCCATGACCAGAAGATTGGTCTGATAGCCGATCGGCGTTGCGAAGGAACAGCTCGCGGCAATCACGACGGCGACGGCGAACGGCATGGGGTCGACCCCATGCCGTGGGCGAGATTGACCGCAATCGGGGTGAACAGCACGGCTGCCGCATTGTTGCTTAGAACATTGGTGACGAGAGCCACGATCAGGAAAAACGCCGAAAGCAGGATCGCCGGATTATCGGTACCGGCGGCAGCGACCACCAGGTCGGCCAGGAAGGTCGCACCGCCGGTTGCCTGCATGGCGTGCCCCATGGCAAGCGCGGCGGCAACCAGCATGACCACCTTGCGTTCAACCGCCCGGCTTGCCTGACGCACATTGAGGCAACTCAGGGCCAGCATGGCGGCCGCACCTGCCAGTGCGGCGATCACGACGGGGAGCAGGTTGAAGGAGATCGCAGCGATCACGAGGCCGGTAATGATGAGCGCACGGCGTGCCAGATGCAGGTTGGGCAGTTCTGCCGCTGACCATTCCAGAACCAGCAAGTCGGGATTGGTGCGAAGCGCGCGAATGCCCTCGCGGCGACCCCGGATGAGTAGCACGTCACCGGCTTCCAGGCGGATCACGGTCATGCGCTGGCGGATCATGCGAGAACGCCTCTGCAAGCCCAGAACGATGCAGTCGAAACGCCGGCGGAAACCAATTTGTTCGAGGTTTTGTCCGACCATGCGGCTTGCCGGGGCAATCATCATTTCGACCAGGACCTGCTCGTCGCCTGGCCGCGTCGGTGTGACCGGGCTCTCGCTTTCAGGGTCGTCACGGTCGGAATCGCCGATCAGGCCCTTGTCGCTTGCCAGCAGGTCCATCAATGCCTTGCGGGTTCCGGCAACGACAAGAGTATCGCCGGGACGCAGCACGACACCCTCATAGGGCGCCAGTTCGGCATGTTCGCCCCGTTGCACCATCTGGACCGTGACATCGGTCAGACCAGGGAACATGCCTGCCTGTGCGGCATGGCCGACAAGCTGGGACGTGTGGCCAACGGTGATCTGGGCGAGATACTGACGGCCCGCGGCGCCGGCCGGTATGCCGGTCAGGGCCGGGCGGTTGGGCAGCAGGCGTGGTGCGATCAGGCCGACATAGAGCAGGCCTACGCCGGCAACGACGAGACCGGGCACAAGAAAGGAGAACATGTCGAACGGCATTTCGCCCAGATCACGGAGCGAACCAGAAACCAGAAGGTTGGTGCTGGAGCCGATCAGCGTCGTCATGCCGCCCAGGATCGCCGCATACGAAAGCGGGATCATCACCTTGCTTGATGAATGCCGGCCCTGTTCCGTCAGTCCCTGAAGGACCGGAATGAAGACAACCACGATCGGGGTGTTATTGGTCAGGCCGCTGAGCACCATGGCCACAAGCAGTGTGATGCCGATCGCGAGTTTGCCGCTGCCGCGGGCAAGCTGGAGGATATCGCCGGCGATGCGCTGCAGGGCGCTGGTCTGGACCAGACCCTGTCCGATCACCAGCATCGCCAGCACCGTGATCAGGGCAGGATCGGCAAACCCTGCAAGCAGGCGGACGGCGTCGAGCTGGTTGGCCCCGGAGGCGTCCTTCACAGGGAACAGGTAGAACAGGACCAGCAGTGCGGTGATCACGGCGATCGAGGTGAACTCGAGCGTGAAATACTCCCACGCATAAAGCACGATCGCGCCGATGATGATCGCGAAGGTCAGCCACATCATGATGCCGGGCTCGGCTCCGGTCATGACCTCGCTCCAGTGTCGAACCTGGTTGCTCGCGTACCCATGGTTTTCATTCTACAGCAACCTCGCCGAAGAGAACCAACCGCCATTCCTGCGCGTTCTTTGTGGTTTGGCGAGAACAATTGGTTATCATCACACCTGCCGCCGTTCGAAGCCTCCGGAACGACACGAGATTCAAGATGAGCCGCAAGCGCAATTTCTCGAAACGCCAGCTCCGCGATGCGCTGGGCATGTTCGCGACTGGTGTCACAATCATCACCTCATGCACGCGCGATGACGAGCTGTTGGGTGTGACCTGCAATTCGTTCAACTCGGTTTCGCTCGATCCGCCCATGGTCCTGTTCAGCCTTTCTCGCCAGGCCCACAGCCTCAACAAGTTTGAAGGCTGTGACTTCTTTGCGGTCAACATCCTGGCCGACAATCAGCGCGATCTTTCCGACAGATTTGCCCGGCCATCGCTCGATAAGTGGGACAATGTCGAATACGAAACCGGCGTAACGCAGTGCCCGATGTTTACCGGCTCGCTTGCCATGTTCGAGTGTTACACCAGATTCCACTATGACGGTGGCGACCACGTGATTTTCGTCGGTGAGGCCTTCAACATGAAGGTAGGCAGCCCGGCAGCACCACTGCTCTTTTATCAGGGCGGCTACCGCGCGATGACCCCCGACGCTTCCGATTCAGAGTGGGGCTGAATACCTAGCTCTTGAGCATTTCCAGGCCGGTTTCGACCATGCGTGCGATGGCGCTTGAGACCTGTGCTGCGGGTTCAGGCAGGTAGCGGAACGGCAGTTCCTCTTCCATGTAGGTCACCTGTGAAAGTTCTAGCTGGATGGCATGGACGCCGTCCTCAGGCTTGCCGAAGGTGCGTGTGATGTAGCCCCCCTTGAATCGACCGTTGTAAGCGGTGGTGTAGGGGTCGGCCGTCTGTGCCGTGGCGACCACGGCTTTGGCCAAAGCGGCATCTGCAGCAATGCCGCCGCCGGTTCCAAGGTTGAAATCGGGTAACTGGCCATCGAAGAATCGCGAGACCTGCGAGCGGATCGAGTGGCCGTCCCACACCAGAATGGCGTCATGTTCGGCCCGCAGGCGGGCGATCTCGGCCGCCATCGTGTCATGATAGGGCTGCCAGAACTGCGCGATCCGGCGCGCGATTTCGGCCTGATCGGGCCCCTGGCCCGGCAGGTAGATCGGCTCGTGGTCGAAGGTGGTAAGCGGACAAAGTTCGGTGTTGTCAGCGCCGGGGTAGAGCGGCTTGTTATCGGGCGCGCGGTTGAGATCGATGACATATCGCGAATGGGTCGAAGCGATCATCGTCGCGCCACGTTCCCTGGCGAAGGCATAGAGCCGGTCGACATGCCAGTCGGTATCGGGCACATGCCGGGCAAGCGGCGTCATCGTATCGGAGATATCGGCAGGGAGATGGGTGCCGACATGCGGCATGCTGATGATCAGCGGCGCATCGCCACGGTGCAAACGAACTACTTCCACTCTTTTGGTCTCCTTGAACCTGCTCTAAGGCCCGTCTGGTGTCAGCACCAACTGGTGCGCTGTGTCGATATGGTCCCGATCGAACGGGATGGGAAGGGGTTCGTTGGCAAGCCAGCGATCCACCAGGTTGTCATAATACGGTGAAAACGGATTTCCCGACTGGCCCGGCAGGATCACGAAATAGCCGGTGACCGGTTCGGCCATGTCGACCACGGCGCGCAGCACCGGGCCATGGAGCGGTGCGAAGGCCTGCTCACCGGAGTTAAAGGCGTAGCTTGCGGCGGCGACGGTGTAGCTGCCGCCGCCCAGGGCAACATCAACCCCGGTCAGGCCATCCAGGCCAGGAACCAGGCTGAACAGGCGGTGGCGCAGCTTCAGCTCATGGACATCGCCCCAGACCCAGTCTGCGGCATCGCCACCAAAACGTTC
>JABIUG010000500.1 GCA_018700655.1 Rhodospirillaceae bacterium
CCTATACCGAGGCGTTGCTCTCGGCCGTGCCGATACCGGACCCCGATATCGTGCAGAAGCGCATTCGCCTTGAAGGCGAAATGCCTTCGGTGATGGATCCGCCCACGGGTTGCCGCTTCTCGACCCGCTGTCCGCGCTACCTCGGCAATCTCTGCGATGAGCAGGAGCCGCCAAATCAGGATGCCGGCGACGGACACATCATCAAGTGCCACATCCCGATCGGCGAACTCGCGCAGGTCGAGCCGATCTTCAACAAGAAGGAAGCGGCGGAGTAGCTGGCCGATCCGGAGGTTAGCGGATGGGTGTCACGACAAACCCACCTGAGAACGGTCGCAGTTTCGCCGGCGTTCCGGTTGTCACGGAACTCTCGGCGTTTCAGGCCGATGTCGCGATTCTCGGCATCCCCTATGGCACGACCTATGATGTCGAAAGTCCGGTCAACGAAAGTGCCGGCTCTCCCACCGCGATTCGGGCGCGGACCGGCCCGGCGATGCTCTATCACCACGATTTCGATATCGACCGTGCGGTGCTGGCCGGTGACGACACCGATGTACGTCTGGTCGATTGCGGTGACGTAGCCGGTAGTCCGCATCCCTCCGATGGCGCCGCTAACCGGGCGATGGCGACCGATGCGGTCAAGTCAATCCTGTGGGCCGGAGCGGTGCCGATCGTGTTCGGCGGTGACGACAGCGTTCCTATCCCCTTCTTTGCTGCCTTCGAGGGGCGCGGTCCCTTCACGGTCATTCAGGTCGATGCCCATCTTGATTGGCGCGACGAGGTCCATGGCTCGCGTTACGGCTATTCCAGCCCGATGCGCCGGGCATCGGAAATGGATTGGATCACCGGCATGGTCCAGATCGGTTTGCGCGGCACTGGCAGTGCGCGTCCGGTCGATGTCGCCGAGGCAAGGGCTTGGGGCTCCAGGCTGGTTACCGCACGCGACGTCCGCGAGAATGGCATCGAAGCAGCTCTGCGCCATATCCCCGAAGGCGGCGTGTTCCTCGTCACGATCGATTGCGACGGCATCGATCCGGCCGATTTCCCGGGAATCAGCAGCCTGGCGCCCGGAGGCATCTCCTATCCCGACATGCTGGACCTGATTGCGGGGATCACTGCAAAGGGCAGGATCGCCGGCCTCGATATCGTCGAATTCGGCTGCGAGCACGACCCTTCCAGTGGCCTGAGCGCCACGGTGTGCGCCCGCATGGTGATGACCGCGATCAGCTCGATGATAAGTGCCGGCCAATTCGCGAAGGCCTGAGCTGCTCTGGAGGCATGAAACCATGTCGCACGCGTGGCTTTGGTGTCGCGGGCGGACTGTTTTTGCACCACCGCTGTCGTTAGCTTGCGCCACCTTTTCGACTATGGTCGAAGAGAGCTCCACGCGTCTCAGCGGAACCCGCGATAGCGATCATGAAATATTCTATCTTTAGCCTGATGCGTCAGGCACGCGACTATCACAAGAAGTGGCCCCAGGCTTGGCGCAGCCCTGACCCCAAGCCCGAGTATGATGTCATCATCATCGGTGGCGGCGGTCATGGACTTGCGACGGCCTACTACCTGGCCAAGGAACACGGCATCACCAATGTCGCCGTGCTCGAAAAGGGCTGGCTGGGCGGTGGCAACACCGGGCGCAACACCACGATCGTGCGTTCCAACTATCTGTGGGACGAAAGCGCCAATCTCTACGACCATTCTCTGAAGCTGTTCGAGGGCCTTTCGAAGGACCTCAACTACAACATCATGTTCAGCGCGCGCGGTGTGATCAATCTGGCGCACAACGAGTCTGATCTGAAGGAACTGCAGCGGCGTGGTCATGCCTGCCGCCTGAACGGTATCGACTATGAACTGGTGAACCCAGAACAGATCAAGCAGATCGCGCCGATCATCAATATTTCCAAGTCGATCCGGTATCCCGTGCTGGGCGGCGCCATGCAGCGGCGCGCCGGCAACGCCCGCCATGATGCGGTGGCCTGGGGTTATGCCCGCCGCTCGGACGAATACGGCATCGACATCATCCAGAATTGCGAAGTCACCGGGATCGATATTACCGACGGTAAGGTGACCGGTGTGCAGACGACCCGCGGCTCGATCAAGACCAAAAAGATAGGCGCGGTCCCGGCCGGGCACGCTTCGGTCGTCGGCGCGATGGTGGGGTTGCGCATGCCGGTCGAAAGCCATGCGCTCCAGGCAATGGTTTCCGAACCGATCAAGCCGGTGCTCGATACCGTGCTGATGTCCAACACCGTGCATGTTTACATCAGTCAGTCCGACAAGGGTGAACTGGTGCTGGGCGCGGGGATCGACGGTTTCAACAGCTACAGCCAGCAGGGTGGTGTCGATGTCATCGAACATCAGCTCGAAGGCCTGTGCGAGCTTTACCCGATCGTCAAACGACTGCGGATCATGCGGACCTGGGGCGGGATCGTCGATATCTGCCCCGATGCCAGTCCGATTGTTTCCAAGACACCGGTCGAGGGTTTCTACATGAACTGTGGCTGGGGCACCGGCGGCTTCAAG
>JABIUG010000501.1 GCA_018700655.1 Rhodospirillaceae bacterium
CGACCAATCGACCCAGTCACCCCAGTCACCCCAGTCCGACCAATCGACCCAGTCACCCCAGTCCGACCAATCGACCCAGTCACCCCAGTCGACCCAGTCACCCCAATCGACCCAGTCGTACCACTGGGCGATATCGGTTTCCGCGGCGACCGCGCCAGGGCTGCCAAGCAGACCCGAAATCTCGTTGGCGTCGTTTGCGGCAACGATCCGCTCAAGCGCCGTGAAGGTCGCTGAATGGCCATCGCCGGTCGAGGCATCGGCCTTGGCGACAATGCCGACGGCCGCCGTGGCGATCGAAAGCGATATGCCGAGATAGGCGCATTGTTTCAGATAGGCCGGCAGCGTGAGTTTCTTCTCCCTCACCAGGCCGGACAGGTTGGTAACTATTTGTTTTTCCATAGATTTTCCCTCGATCAATCGGGCCCCATCCCGACAACAGTCAGACCGTACCCATTTTTCCCACGAAATTTAAGCGCTTTTCTACGAATTTGTGGCGGCAGGAGCCAGGTCGGTGACACCCTCATGTTCGAGCAGCCAACGCTTGCGGTGCAGACCGCCGCCATAGCCGGTTAACGAACCGTCTGAACCAATCACACGGTGGCAGGAGATCACGATCGAAACGGGGTTGCTGCCATTGGCAGTGCCGGCGGCCCTGACAGCGCGAGGCCGCCCGATCCGGGCAGCGAGATCGCGGTACCGGATGGTCTGCCCGCATGGGATCATCCGCAATTCGTGCCAGACCAGTTGCTGGAAGTCGGTGCCGCGCGGTTTGGCTGGCAAGGTATCGATGGCGCCAAGTTCGCCCTCGAAATAGGCCATCATCTTGCCTGACAAACCCGTCGTGTCGTTGCCGAGTGGGGGAAGCCCATCGGGGTAGTGACGCGCCATGAAGGCCTGAAGGCGACCGTTGTCGTCGTCATCGAAATCCATCAATTCCAGCGCACCATCGGCGATCACCATCCAGAGATCGCCGATCGGACTTTTGATCGTGGTCCTGTAACGCTCGCTCATTGCGCTGCCTCGGCTGTGCCCTCGTCTGCGCTGGTCAAGGCGACGAAGACATCTTCGAGATCACCTTCCGTGGTCGAGAGGTCAGCAATCGTGAGTTCGGCCTGGCGCACACGCGCCAAAACATCCTCGAGATGCGCCTCACTCGCCCGGTAGCGAATCTGGAGGCGACCATTGGGCGTGATCCGACAATCCAGTCCGGCCAGCCCGACCAGCGCGGCCGGCACTTCGCTCAGGACTTCCTCTGTACGCAGGGTCAGAAGCTTGTGGTCGATGCGGCGTTTGAGGCCCTCGGTGGTGTCGCGTGCGACCAGCTCACCGCGGTTGATGATGGCGATCTCGTCACAGAATCGCTCAGCCTCTTCGAGATAATGGGTCGTCAGCAGGATCGTCACGCCTTCATCGTTGAGCTTGCGAATATAAGACCAGAAGCTGCGGCGCAGTTCGACATCGACCCCAGCGGTGGGTTCGTCGAGCACGATCACCGGCGGGCTGTGGACCATGGCCTTGGCAACCAGCAGGCGGCGGCGCATGCCGCCCGAAAGGCTGCGCGCGTAGGCATCGGCCTGTTCCGTCAGACCGACCGCATCGAGGATTTCGTCGGTCCGCCGATCCTTGCCACGCACGCCATAAAGCCCTGCCTGGAGTTCCAGGGCTTCACGCGGCGTGAAGAACGGGTCGATGTTGAGTTCCTGGGGGACAACCCCGATCGCACGCTTGGCTTCGCGCTGGTTGCGGTCGATATCCCAGCCCCAGATCGTTGCGTTGCCGCCGGACTTGATGACGAGGCCCGCGAGAATGTTGATCAGGGTCGATTTGCCTGCGCCATTGGGACCCAGCAGGCCAAAAAACGCGCCGCGGCGAACATCAAGGTCGATGCCCTTGAGCGCCTGCTTGGCCCTGGCACCCTTGCCGTAGGTCTTGGTGAGGTTGTGAATGTCGATCGCGAGGTCAGGTTTCATGGCCCGCTTATACACGAGGGTCCCGAGCAGATTCACGCGTTCTGTTGGATCCTCTTATGGTTTTCGTCGGACACGATCCGATCTGGAGGGCGACAGAGGCATTGCATGCGCGTTGACGATTCGTATGATCCGACCAACAGGAGTGACACGATGCCGATTGACCCGCCCGAAACCATCGAGACCGATAGCCCCAAGGTGCATTGCGACGGCGATGGCGGTGCGCTGGGCCATCCGCGCGTCTATTACGACCTCCACACCACCGGCGCAGTCGATTGCGGCTATTGCGACCGGCGCTTTGTGTGGACCGGTTTCAAGGGTGCTACTGCGGACAAAAGCTCCACAGCCTGAACGTCGTCATACCTTCGCGGCATGGTTTGGCCTAAGCTCCCGCCATGGCCGAATCACCCAGACATGTCTACCTGATCGACGGTTCCGGATTCATCTTCCGGGCCTTCCACGCCCTCCCGCCCATGACCCGTTCCGACGGCACGCCAGTCAATGCGGTGATGGGTTTCTGCAACATGATCATGAAGCTGATCGACAGCACCGATGCCGACTACATCTGCTGCGTGCTCGATTACAGCTCCAAGAGCTTCCGCAACGAGATCTACGACCAGTACAAGGCCCACCGGCCCGATACACCCGAAGAACTGGTGCCCCAGTTCCCGCTGATTCGCGAGGCCGCACGTGCCTTCAATCTGCCGGTTGTCGAGATGGAGGGTTTCGAGGCCGACGATATCATCGCGACCTATACCCGCGTGGCCGTCGAGGCCGGTGCGGAGGTCACGATCGTCTCGTCCGACAAGGACCTGATGCAGCTTGTCGGCGAGAAGGTGATGATGTTCGACGGGCTCAAGAACAAGGAAATCCGCGAGCCGGAAGTCTTTGAGAAGTTCGGTGTAACGCCCGACAAGGTGATCGAGATCCAGGCCCTGGCCGGCGGCTCGGCCGACAATGTGCCGGGTGTCCCCGGCATCGGCGTGAAGACAGCAGCCCAGCTGATCAACGAATACGGCGATCTCGATACGCTTCTGGAACGGGCCGGCGAAATCAAGCAGCCCAAACGGCGCGAAAACCTGATCAACCACGCCGACGACGCGCGTATGTCCAGGGTTCTGGTCACGCTGGACCAGCACGTTCCGCTCGAAGAAGGACTCGACGCCCTGATCCGAAAGGAACCCGAGGCCGAATCGCTGCTGGGTTTTCTGCGTTCACAGGACTTCCGCACTGCTTCGGCGCGCGCCGAAGCATGGCTTGGCCATCGCGCCAATGGCTTGGCCGAAATCCCGGAGGAAACAACGCCGGTCGAAGTGGCCGGTTACGAACTGGTCCAGGAGATTGCCGATCTCGAACGCTGGGTCGCCGAAGCGACGCGCCTTGGCATCGTCGCGGTCGACACGGAAACCACCAGCCTCGATGAGATGTCGGCCATTCTGGTCGGCGTCTCGATGTCGACCGCACCGGGTAACGGCTGCTACATCCCGCTGGGCCACCGCGCACCCGACGCTTTCTCTGACGTCCCCAAACAGATACCGCTCGAGGATGCGCTCGCCATTCTGCGTCCGATGATGGCCGACCAGGCGGTGCTCAAGATCGGCCACAACATCAATTATGACAGCGTCATCCTGTCGCGCGTCGGCCTCCCGGTCAGCCCGGTCGATGACACCATGCTGCTTTCCCATTGCTTGGAAGGCGGCAAACACGATCAGAAGATGGATACCCTGGCGCAGCTTTTCCTGGGCCACACCACGATCCCGTTCAAGGATGTCGCAGGCAGTGGCAAGTCGCAGATCACCTTCGATCTCGTGCCGTTGGAGCGCGCCCGCGACTATGCCGCCGAAGATGCCGACATTACGCTGCGCCTGTGGCGCGAACTCAAACCGCGCCTTTCTCCCGAGCGGGTGACGCGCGTCTACGAGACGGTCGAGCGCCCCCTGATCCCGGTGATCGCGCAGATGGAACAGCATGGCGTCAAGGTCGACCGGGTCGAGCTGGAGCGCATGTCGGGCGAATTCGGCCATCGCATCCAGGCGCTGGAGAAAGAGATTCACGCCATGGCAGGCCGGCCCTTCACAATCGGTTCGCCCAAACAACTGGGCGAAGTCCTGTTTGACGAGATGGGCA
>JABIUG010000502.1 GCA_018700655.1 Rhodospirillaceae bacterium
CATGATGCCGCCGAAATCGTACTCGCGAGGGTCACGAAGGTCTGGCTCGGCGATGAGCCCTACAAAGCCTCGATTGGTGAAGAACTCTTCGATGACGAGCGTCTTCCCATCGAAGCCGAGTACCGTTTGACCCTCAATGTCGAGTATGACGTGATCGAACGTTTCTATGGGAGCGGTGGGAACACAAGGACTGCAGTTTCGAGCTTACCAGTCTGGTGCTCCGGCAAGCATTTCATTGTTGGGCTTGAGTACATTCTCCTGATCGAGCGCGATGGCCGACGGGTCGGCGATTTCGATTCATACTCGTTACTTGGTGATCCTCCCATGGAACGGGAAACCGCGATCGAAGGCGTACGATCGAGCGTGACCGCTCTTTCAGAGGTGAGCGATTAATGATCGAGATATCAGGCCGATGAACGCATCCGGCAAACTCCTCTTCGTTCTTTTCACAGCGATCGCGTACACGACTGGAGCGATCTTCACGTCCGGTGCCGGAAACGCGGCCCTCTATTGCACGCAATTTTATGTGGGAGATGAACCGGTTCGTCAGGCCTATCGCCACTCGGATGAGGTCTTTGAGGCCTTGATCACGAGCGTGGCTGTGGTGAGCGATGTCGCGCGAACAGGCCGTAGCGAAGTGCTGGAAGTACACTACGAGCTGATAGAGTCCTTCAAAGGCGACCCTGAAATCAGCTCCCCGGTTTACCTCCCCGTACCGATCAATGATCACGAATTGTGTTTCAACCTTCAGGTCGGGTTTGGATATGTACTCTTCGTCGACGGCTCGGCTCGCCAGATCGATACCTGGTCGTCGTTCCACACCAGCTTTGGTTTCGCCGACCTGCTTCTTGAGGATTTAATGCCTCAAGGAGTCGACGAACGACGGAACCTTCTCAAGGAAATTGCAGCGGAGTCATCGCCTTCCGACTGAACCGGTCTTCTGCGCCCTAACGCCGGATCGACGCGAACGCCGCATCCGTCACGTCGAGCGTCTGGGCGATGTCGGCTTCGGTGTGGGCCAATGACAGGAACATGTTGTGCCAGGGGTGGAGATAAATGCCGCGTTTGAGGCATTCCAGGCACCAGGCGTCGCCGGTTTTACGTTCAGGATCATCGGCGAACAGGATCTGGGGCATCTGTACGGGCCCGGTCTGGTGGAGATCGAAGCCGTGACGATTAGCCTGTTCGGCAAGACCGTCGCGCAACTGCGTGCCCAGACCCTCGACATGGGCGACGACATCGACCTCGTCCATCACATTCAGCACCGCCAGGCCGGCGGCCATCGGCACGGCGGCGAACCAGTAGGAGCCGGTGATGAACATGCTTTCGGCAGCGGGGCGGACCCGCTCGTTGCCCAGATGAGCCGAGATCGGATAGCCGTTGGCCAACACCTTGCCCCAGGCACTGAGATCGGGTTCGACTCCGATGCCGGCCCATGAACAGTCCCGCGCCATGCGGAAACCAGCGCGCACGTCATCGACGATCAGCACCGCATCATGGCGGTCGGCCAGCTCGCGGCAACGGTGTGCGAAGGCTACATCGACCGCGGCATTGTCGACCATGGCATCATGCCGATAGGGCGTGACCAGAATACCGGAAAAGTCGTCGGCAACCTCGGCAACAGCCTGCTCCAGGCTTTCGATATTGTTGTACTGGAAGCGCACCAGATGCCGCCGGTCATCATCGGGCACGCCGGAAGGCCGCGGCGTCGACCAGAAACTGGCCCCGTGATAGCTGCCCTCGGCGATCAGGATTTTGTGTTTTCCGGTATGGGCGCGCGCGACCTGGATACAGGCCGAGGTCGAGTCCGAGCCGTTCTTGGTGAAGACCGCCCAATCGGCGTGACCGATGGTATCGACCAGACGTTCGGCATAGTCGACCATGACATCGGAGGGGCCCGTCATAGCATCGCCCTTGCCCTGCTGTGCAGCAGCGGCAGCTTCCACGGCAGGGTGATGGTAACCCAGTAGGTTGGGGCCATAGGCGCACATGTAATCGATCAGTTCGTTGCCATCGCTATCCCACAGGCGGCAGCCTTCCGATCGTTCAAAAAACTGCGGATAACCCTCTGGCAGACGCGCGACCGACTGATGGCCGTACATGCCAGCAGGAATGACGCGTTTTGCACGTTCACGAAGAGAGACCTCGCGGCTGTTGGTCGCCCTGTTCATAACGCGCACCCTGCTTTCATGCCTTCAAGCACGGCCTCTTCGGCGGTGCGCGGCGTCAGGCAATCGCCAACCAAGTGAAGGTCGAGGCCCATCCCCGCCAGTTCGCCTTCCAGATCGTCGACCGCCTCATGGCCCAGCGCCGTTACCAGTGTGTCGACCCCTTCGCAGACGATCGGTTTGCGCGCCATGGCGTGCTCCAGATAGACCGTGTCGGCGTCGACCCCGAAGACGCGGGCATAGGAGTGCAAGGTGACACCCAGATCGAACATGCGCCCGGCGGCGTGATCGCGCATGTACTGCATCAGGCTCTCGCCCAATTGTGCACCGTTGAACGCGAGCTGAACCTGACAGCCGTCGAGCGCCAGCTTCTCGGCGACGCCAAGGCCGACCCAGTCACAGCGCCAGTCGGCGACCACCACGCTCTGACCGACATTGATCTCGCCTCTGAGCACCTGCCAGGCGTTGACGACATGACCCTCGTCAGCGCCCTCGATCTCGGGTTCGCTCGGTTCGGCGCCGGTCGCGATTACGACCGCGTCGGGCCCCTCGTTCTCGACGAGGGCGCGATCGACGCGGGTGTTGAGGCGCACTTCAACCCCGGCCAATTCGATCTCACGAACAAGGTTGGTGACGATGCCGCCGAATTCGGCGCGGCTCGGCAGGAGCTGGGCCAGAAGCGCCTGCCCGCCCAATTGCGGCCCGGCTTCGCACAGAATGACCTCGTGGCCACGGGACGCCGCAACAGCAGCGGCCTTCATGCCGCCCGGCCCACCGCCGGCGACCAATACCTTGCGCCGGGGCGCTGCCGGCGCCGGCGCGCCAAACTCGCGCTCACGGCCTGTCTCGGGGTGCTGGATGCAGGAAATCGCCGCGCCCATGAAGAAATG
>JABIUG010000503.1 GCA_018700655.1 Rhodospirillaceae bacterium
ATCGAAGGGATAGACCATGCGGTTCATGGCACTGGGAACCAGATCGAGACCGTATTGCTCGCGCTTGGAAAAGTAGGGGCTGAAGCGGTCGTATCGAAGCGCCACGATGTTTCCAGGCTGCAGATGGGCAAGCAGAGGGACACGTTCGGCCATACGTCGATAGGCTGCGTCATCCTCGCCGGGGAAATCGCAGATCAGGTTCCAGCTCATGCGCACGCCGAACTGTCGGCACCACTTCAGCAACTGCAGGTTTGACCACGCCTTGGCGCCTTTGCCCATCAGGGCCAGCACGTCGCTATCGAGACTTTCGATGCCCGGCTGGACCCAGTGCACCCCCGCCGCGGCGAGTGTCGCGACCTGATCACGTTTCAGGTTCGACTTGATTTCGAAGAACAGATTGTAGGGCGGTTTCCGCTCGGCCAACGCCACCAGGACCGTTTTGAGATAGTCCATGTCGAGGATGTTATCGACGGTCTCGATCGAGCGCAGGCCATAGCGTCGGGAAAGCTGATCAAGCTCCTCGACGACACGGTCGGGATCCTTCGAACGGAAGTTCATGTTGCCGCCATTCAGCCCACAAAACGTGCAATGGCTTACCTGACCCCACCAGCAGCCGCGAGAGGTCTCGACGGGAAGGCCGGGCCGGATGTTGGGCTTCCAGAGACAATCATCGAGATCGTCGAAGTAGTCATCGAAATCAGGGACCGGCATGTTGGCCATGGTGGCCACACTGTTACGCGGCACGCCATCGGCCGAGGCTATCGTGGGATAGCCTTCCTCTCTGTGAAAGGGCGCAAAGATTGCTGTCGGCAGGCGCCCGGCGGGAATTTCGCGACCAAATTCCAGTGCGGCCGCGACCAGGTCGACGATCACGTCATCGGCCTCGCCCGAACTGACATAGTCGACCCAGGGGAATTCCCGATGGGTCGTGCGCCCCATCATCGATTCGCAATTGCCCCCGCCCATCATGGTCACCACATCGGGCGCACGCTCACGGATTCGTTTCAACAGCGCAAGGGAGGCCATGTGCTGCTGGAACGTCGAGGTACAACCGACGATATGCGGTTCTTGCATCAGCACCTTGTCGGCAGCCCAGTCGATGTACTGACTGGCCACACGTTTCTGGGTGATCAGGCGTTCGCGCCAGTCATGCGGCGCGCCGGCGGCAAACCGAGGATTACGCTGGGCGAACTGTTCCAGAAATACGTCAGGTTCAGTGGTTTGTGACGGAAAGACACAGCCTGAGAAAATCCAGTCGACCAGCGCCTCGTCGGGCCGCGAACGATCCATCATGCGCAGGTTGGTGAGGCCGGCAAAGTCGAGATACCAGAGATTGGCGTGACAAACCGCGGCGTCAATCCCTCCACGCGCGAGATGGGCTTTCAGGAGACCCAGTGCCATTGAAGGGCGCTCGACCGAGGCAAGCGGCATGCAGACCAGGCAGATGTCGGTCATCGAGTCACTCCAGGCCGATGCCCAGGGGAAGCTCCTGCATCTCGTCGAGGTAGGCGTCGGGATCGAAGTGTGTCACCGGCAGTTCCAGGCTGAACGCATCAAAGCGGCCCATGGCCACCAAAAGTCCGACATGGGCGACAAAGGCATCATGATAGGCCTGTTCCATGGCCTGTTGCGCGCTGATGATATCATTCTGGGAATCGATCACATCGCGGATCGTGGACTGCCCCTGCTGGAACAGCCGTTGTTCTGACGCCAACGCATCCGAGGCTGCTGACCAGCGATCAATGCTGACGTTGATACGGCGCTCGGCGGACCCAAGGTTTTGCCAGGCCATGGTGGCGTCATTCTCCACATCGAGCTGCGTTTCGAGCAGTTTGGAACGTGACTGCGCGACGACAAATTTGGCTTCCCGAACGTAGGAATAGTTCAAGCCGCCATCATAGAGGGGGATCGAGAGTTGCAGCAGGACACTGGCCGTGCTTTCGCGCGTATGTTCGGTAATTTCAGCGCTGTGGTCAAAGCGCGTCTTGTCGAACTCGAGGGTATAGTTGGTGGTGATGCTGATCGTTGGCAGCAGGGCCCCCTCGTCCTCGCGCACGGCTGCTTCGTTGGCGTTGACCTCTGCCAGGGCAGCAGCAATCCGCGGGTTTTCGCGGCCGGCGATGGCAAGCGCAGTTTCGAGATTTTCCGGCGGGGCCGGCAGAGCGGGCCAGTGCTCCAGCGTGGTCGGATAGATGCCGGTCAGTTGGTGGAAACTGCTTCTGGCATTCTGCAGCAGGGCTTCCGTCGTGAGCCGGCTGTCTTCATTTTCCGCGAGTGACAAATTGACCTGGGCAATATCGCCGACCGTCGCGCGCTGGCTTGCCAGCATGTCTTCCACCATGGTCCACAACTGGTTGAGGTCATCTTCATTCTGGTTGGCGAGCTGCAAGTTCACGAGTTCCAGGACCACATCGGCATAGTAGGAACTGACATTGCTCAGTGTCGTCATCTCGGTCGCGGCCAGCACCGCTTCCTGGGCGATGATCGTGGACCGCGCATTATCAATCGCCGCCAGGGTCTGCCCGCCGCGCCAGAGATAGATCTCGCCTTCGAGGTTTATCTCGCGCTGCGTGCTGTGATCTTTGACATCGGTGATCTGCACGCCGCCATTGACGAATTGATCGTCCGTGCGCTGGTCGATCCACTGACGCCCTTCCTGGAGCGTGGCGCTCAAGGTCGGACGCCACCAGTAGACCTGGGCCTGGGCAAGCTGCTCGTCGGTCGCTTTCAGCTCATCACGAGCAGCAGCCAGCGTCGGGTTGAATTGGTATGCAGCGGCCAGCGCTTCGCTCAGGGTTTGCGCACCGGCAGGCGAAACGGCACCCATGACCGTCAGAGCAAGAATGCCCGTCATGCCTATTGTGAATCGCACCAAACCCGGTTTCCTTTAGTCGCGCCCACTATGCCTGTGCGGGCGTAGTGGCCGCAAGTGAGCAATGCCGCCCATCCGGGATCGGTGATCCGGGTCACAATTCGGGTTGCCAGCGGGGTCGAGGCGAAAGTCCGGCCTCTACATGTTTCACAAGAACGTCCAGTGCCTCTCAATCTGGAGATGCTTGGGGCACGGTGGACAAGACTGTTGCAATTCAAAGACCGCTGTTTCGTGTAAACCGGAGCGCGGTTTTGACTCAGGATTTGTCCGAAACCAGGGCGTCTGTAGCGTGGGCGCAATAGGAGACAGCAATGAGTCAGTCAGAAATTGAACGATTCGTCGAAGCACTGAAGAACGACCCCGAACTTCACAAGCAACTAACTGCCAAAGCCTCCGGCCTGGGATCGGTGGTCGAGATAGCACAGGGTCTGGGCTATGATTTCACCCTCGATGAAGCCAGGAGCCACGCTCGGAGCCTGTCCAATGTCGATCTGACCGACGATCAGCTTGAGGCGATCGCAGGGGGCGGAGCCGCGACGGTGACGGTTGAAGCGGTCGCGATGGCGACGACCGAGGCGATTGCGGTTGAATCCACCGTCAACATTGGCGCCAAGGTTGAAGTTGCCGCTGTCGCAGTCGTCGTCCTGACCTGATCACGACGACAGGCCTCCGCTTTCAGCGTTTGACAATGACCACAGGCGAAACGCAAAATTGTAGTGCTGGGGCGCAGTAGACACTATATTCTGAGGATTGATGCATTGTCCTTTCGAGACGAAGGGGCGTGCGGGGTCGATACAGGGAATATGTTCAACACGAATGTCCTCAGGGGACGCTTCATAGGAGATAACAATGAGCCAGTCAGAAGTTGAACGTTTCGTCGAAGCGATGAAAAGCGACCCGGCCCTTCTCAGCGAAGTCACATCCAATGCAGCCGGTATCGGATCGGTCGTCGAGATCGCACGCGGTCGGGGCTACGACATCAGCATTCATGAAGCCAAGAGCTACGTTCAGAGCCAGTCGAGTGTTGAACTCTCCGAC
>JABIUG010000504.1 GCA_018700655.1 Rhodospirillaceae bacterium
CGTTGAGCTATTCGGCACAACGCAGGAGCGTGAAACGACCCTGTTCATCATGCACCCCTTGTCGACCTTCATCCTTGCTGCCGCTCTCAAGGACCAAGTCTACCTGATGTCTGCCAGGACTCTGGCGAAATCCCGACTTCTGCTGATTCCTTCTAGCGACTTGCGCCTGGCCTTCGAGCGTGACGCCGCCTTTGCGCGCTCCATCCTGCTTGACCTTGCCGGAAGCTCCCGTGGTGCGGTCAAGGCACTCAAGGGGCAGAAGCTTCGATCATCCCTTGAACGCCTGGCCAACTATCTGTTGTCGGAGTTTCAGATTCAGGATGACGACGAGGCTGTCGAACTCCCGGTCGACAAGAAGACCCTTGCCTCCCTGTTGGGCATGACGCCTGAGAATTTGTCACGGGCCTTCAACAACCTCGCCCCCTACGGCGTCAGTGTCAGCGGTCCCCGAATCTCCATCGGCAAACCCGAAGACCTTCGGCAATTAGCCAAACCAGACGAACTGATTGATGATCCTGAGAGTTAGGCCTGACCGGGTTTCTCATCCGCCTTGGTCGTATGCGCGATCAAATTCGGCCCGTACGTGACAGCAAACAGCGCAAAGGCGCCGCTCCAGAAGAACGCGGCGGCACCCATCGTCATGACGTAATCCATGGGCAATGCCGGGCCGATGATGCGAAACAGCGCACCCACGGTCACCATCAGATAGATCGCAATCGTCGCGGGTCCGGCCTTCAGTGCGCGGCCGCTATGCCCAAGGCTTGCCCGTGTCATCACAGCCAGAGTCATGGTCCCGACGGCTCCAGCCGAGAGGCCGTGCAACGCCGCAGTTTCTCCGATCACGTGAGGCCAGAGCACCGCACAACCCATCAAGCCGAGCGCAAGGACTAGCCAGAGATAACCAAGATGGAGCGCCGTCACCAGAGGTTCGCGGAATGTCGCAACGCCCCTCCAGCGTATCAGGCGCCAGCCATGAAAACCGGCAGTCAGGAGAAAGCACCAGCCCGTCAATTCAAAGCTCGGATCTACCGTCCACAACCCCATCGTGAGAACAAGCGCCGCGACGCAGACCTTGTCGTACGCTCCGAAAGGCGCCGGCAAGGATGTTTGGCCACGTTCGGCAAGCCAGTTGCGCGTAAAACTCGGCGTTACCCTGCCACCGACCAGCGCGATCAGGAGCGCAGCGACAGCAAAGCCCAGGCGCTGCCCGATGGCGGCCGTGTCATCGACCTGGAACAGGATGTTGGCGGCAGCAAGAAGCGACACCAGCAGACAGATCGGCGTGTTGCGCCAGTTTTTACCAACCAGAACCTCGCGCCATGCAAGGCCTGCAATGACAATGAGAAACAGACTGTCGACAACCAGCGCAACCATCGGCGGGACCGGGGCAACCATGAAAATCCGCCCCGCCAGCCAGAGCAGGAACAGGCAGATCAGGGCTCCGCCGCGAAGCGGCAGACGGCCGGTCCAGTTTGGAATGGCAGTGAACAGGAACCCGGCAAGGACAGCCGCAAGGTATCCAAACAGCATCTCATGGATATGCCAGCGCACAGGCTCACGAGCGCCGCTCCAGGCCAGACCCGAAAACATCAGGACGAGCCAGTATGGTACGGCCAGGGCCGCCACAAGCGCGCCGAACAGAAAGAAGGGACGGAACGGATCTGAAAACAAGATCACGCGGCCCTCCAGGTTTCTGAAGTCCATGTCTGCTGCTCCCATTCCGGAATCCATCAGGCCCTTCACACGACCGAACATGAGCCGTTCGCGCGGCAACTCCTTGCGGTAGATCAAATCAGTCGCGCATCGCCGAGTCTATTCTTGCCCGGTGCAGTCCAAGCAATCAGGGAATCCATGCGATGCAGACGTCATCTGGAATCAACGAACAGGCAATCTTTCTCGATACGTGGCTGAAAACCCGCGATTTCTTTGAGCGTCTTTGCGATTACAACCATGCCTTTAGAGAGCTTCGCGCCGTTCTCAACAACGAACAGGTTGCCGGTTCCCTGTCGCTCGCCGATGTCGCTAGCATGGTCAACTGTCCGGTCGCCGACCTTGTCGCCATCGCAAACGGCGAGGATATCCAGGCCAGCCCGACCCTTCCGTTGAACTATGCTGGTGGTGATGGCGCACCCGATGAAGTAGACAGCAACGAGACAACGACGGGCTATCTAGATACCCGTCCCATCTTCGATAGAGGCCAGGAGCCACTGGCGGAAATCCTCAAACTTCTGAAGTCATCGCCACCAGAGTCTCATCTTGTCATTGATGCGCCTTTTCACCCCGCCCCCTTGCGTCGCCTGATGCAGCAAAGAGGGTATGTGTCTCATGCTCGGCAGATCAGCGGCGAACATTGGCGTTGCACGTTTGTGCCCGGCGTGGCGCCGTTTCGTATAGCCGCAATCGTATCGGATGGAACAGCAACCACCGGTGCCATTCTGACCGGCATCGCCGACACGCTTCGTGAGGAGGGCTTCAGTCTGGCCGGCGCCGTTCAGGACCCGGAATCCGCCGAACAACAGGCCAATGTTGAACATGGCATGTGCGACATGGACCTGCTGGTTCTGCCCGACGGTAAGAGATTTACGATCACCCAGAACCTCGGCACCCAGGCAACCAGTTGCCGGTTGGACCACCAAGCTCTGGAAGATGTTGTTGCCCTTGTCGATCAACGCCTTGATGCTTCGACCGATCTTCTCATTCTCAACAAGTTCGGCAAACGCGAAGCCGAAGGCGCAGGTTTTCGCCAGACCATTGGCCATGCGATCGAACTGGGTGTTCCCGTGATTGTCGCTGTGAATCCCGCGCAACGCGGTGCCCTGTCGGATTTTGCAGGCGATGATCTGGAGTATCTACCCGAAAACCTGAACGCCATACTGAACTGGTGTCGCCGTAAGGGGCATTGTCACGTTATCGAAGATTGATCGAGCGAGTGAGATCGAGGCTGGTTTGCTCACAGGGTCGCCGATGCTGATGTCCAGGCCTCGAACGAACTCGTCCGAAGGTCCTTGTAGTTGGCCCGGCTGAGCAGATGACGCTGGTGGAAGAAGGTGTTGTAGGTGGCGGCGTGGACCGCGAGAAAGCGTTGCGCTGAACCCGGCGACTTGAAGCGTTTTTGCTTTCGCTCTCGTCGCCGTACCGGAAGGTGCGAGTTCTCGGCGCGGTTTGAGCTACTCTCCCTTCATTGGACAGTTTCGGGTACAGTTTAAGCTACAGTCCGGGCCTGCCGATTGGGTTCGTTGTCATGCTCATTACGCCACCAGGGCTGTCGGGTGGAGGGCCGGGCGCAAGCCCGGGCCGCAAGCCGACAGCCCTTCTCGTTATACCCTGACCGGCGTCAGACCGCCATGCGCGCCTTGAAGGGCTGGTGGTTGTAGAAGGTCATCCAGGTGCCGATCCCCCTGACGGGCCTCACGTCCGCCCGAGAAGGCATGTAGATAGACGCACTCGTACTTCAGCGAGCGCCATAGCCGTTCGATGAAGATGTTGTCGAGGAAGCGACCGCGCGGCACTGTCATCTATGGACGCCCCCCTGATTGCAAGTGTTTTTGATGCTTTGAAGCGGGTTGGGTTTGCAGTCATCTATCCGGCCTCTGGATGCAGCATAGTCTTTGCTGCGGGCCCTGATGGAATCCGTGGATCGACGCCCAGTCAGACCAGCGAGCTTAACGCTCGGACAGTGCCTCGGGTTTGGCCGATCCCGGTTACCCTGTTTCGCCATCAAGTCATCATCACCCTCGCAATAGAGTCTGGTTCACCGTTGTTTATGCGTTCGCCAGTGTTTCGGTTCGGAACGTTTCGCCCCGGCTGAGCATTGCCCATACGATACGCGCCGTCTTGTTGGCCATGGCCACCAGAACGACATTGGTCGGCCGGCGTGCGAGCAGGCTCTCCTGCCAAAGGGAGCGCTGCGCTTTCCGATGTCTGGACCAGCGCATATCCGCGCGCGCGCCATGAACCAGGAGGCGACGAAGATAGCCGTCTCCGCGCTTCGATATGCGGCCGAGCCGTTCCTTGCCGCCGCTGGAGTATTGTCGGGGAACCAGCCCAAGCCAGGCGGCCAGTTGACGCCCGGAATGGAACTGTGAGGCATCGCCGATGGTGGCGACCAGGGCCGTGGCCGTGATCACCCCGACACCCGGGATCGCCTCAAGCCGGCGGCTTGCCTCATTGGCGCGATGCCACGCCGTCAGTTTTTTCTCCAGGTCCCGGATCTGTGCCTGAGCCATCCCAAGCTGGTCGATGAGAGACCCAAGGGCCTCGCGCGCCAGATCCGGAAGACGCTCGTCTTCCAGATCCTCGATCACCGCGATCAGATCGGCTACTTTAGGCGCACCTTGAGCCACAACAATCCCGAACTCGCCGCAATGGCCCCTGAGCGCGTTGATCAGCATGGTTCGCTGGCGCACCAGCAACTCGCGGGCCCGGTGCAGCATCAGAACCGATTGCTGTTCCCCGGATTTCACCGCCGCAAATCGCATCGTCGGACGAACCAGCGCCTCGCAGATCGCCTCGGCATCGGCCGCATCGTTCTTGTTGGTCTTCACGAACGGCTTCACGTATTGCGGCGGGATCAGACGCACCTCGTGGCCGAGCGCCTGCAGTTCCCGCGCCCAGTGATGTGCAGAAGCGCAGGCCTCCATGCCGATCAGGCACGGAGCCATATCCGCGAAAAACGGAACCATCTGAGCCCGGCGTAGCTTCCTGCGCACAACCGGCCTGCCATCCTCATCCGCAGCGTGAACCTGAAAAACCGTCTTTGCCAGATCCAGACCAACCGTCGTAATATTCGTCATGGACGCCTCCTCTTTCTGGTTTGTTAAACACGCTCCAGTATGGCTCATCGCGAAGCCGTGAGGGGCGTCCATACCATCAGACCAAATCGGCTTGAGGCTGACAGGTCTGGCTCGTAGCCGCTTCGGGTGAGGGCATTGTCAAGCAGACACCCGCTTGATGTGCAGGACGTTTGCCGTGGCGTCTCCATTAGTGGCCTGGGCAATCA
>JABIUG010000505.1 GCA_018700655.1 Rhodospirillaceae bacterium
CCTGGGACGTCAGGAACATGGTCAGTGGCCAGCCGCCCTGCTGGCCCAGAAGCTGCAACGCGCTCTGATAGATCGTATCGATATCAGGGCGTTCCTCGCGGTCGACCTTGATGTTGACGAAAAGCTCGTTCATCACGTCGGCGATCGCCTGATTCTCGAAACTTTCATGAGCCATGACGTGGCACCAGTGGCAGGCGGCATAACCGACCGAGAGCATGATCGGTTTGTCGTTTTCCCGCGCATGGGCCAGCACATCGGGGCCCCAGGGCTGCCAGTGGACCGGATTGTCCCGATGCTGGTGGAGATAGGGACTGGTCTCCTGGTCGAGATTGTTGCGTCGGAAATCCATGGATGGCCCGCCGGGCGTTGCTTCAGGGGGGGATGAGCCCGTAACCTGACGGTCCGGGATGACAATCTCAACCCCAAGAACAGTAGGGACTTTCCATGAAGGTCACGATCGAGATCGACTGCACGCCCGAGGAGGCCAGAAGCCTTCTGGGCATGCCCGATGTCAAGCCGCTCCAGGATGAGATCATGGCCGATCTCAGGGCCCGCATGACCGAAGCCGCCGGGGCCTTTGACACCGATGCCACGCTCAAGTCCTGGATGGGCGCATCGGGGGACGGCATGGACCAGATGATGAAGTTCTGGAGCAAGATGGCCGACCCCACGGGCAAGGATGGTGCGTGACGGTTTTTGGCCCGGCTGTGCGGGTTCTGAGGCGATGTTTCACGTGAAACACCGGCCCTTCCGGTGACGATCTTTGCGCTTTCTTCGGCGCCGGGCCGGGCCGCGATCGCGGTGATCCGGGTCTCGGGCCCGGCTGCGGGTCTGGCGATCCGAACGTTGACGGGCCGCCATTTGCCCGATGCGCGCAGTGCGGCGCTCAGAACCCTGCGTGATCCCGAAACCGAAGCTGTGCTCGATCAGGCGCTCGTTCTGTGGTTACCCGGCCCCGGTAGCGAAACCGGCGAGGATCTGGCGGAGTTTCATGTCCATGGCGGCAGGGCAGTGGTCTCGGGTCTGCTTGATGCCCTGGCCAGGCTGGCCGGCCTGCGTCCTGCCGAACCGGGCGAATTCACCCGCCGTGCCGTGGTCAACGCCAAGCTCGACCTTACCGCTGCAGAAGCGGTCGCCGACCTGGTCGATGCCCATAGCCCGCGCCAGCGCGATCAGGCGCTCGAACAGATGTCGGGCAGTCTGGCCGATCTTTACGACGGTTGGCGCGAGCGCCTGATCGGTCTGATGGCACGGACCGAGGCGGTGATCGATTTTGCCGATGAAGAGCTGCCCAAGGATGTCCTGGCACAGTTCAGCGAGGCCGTCGGGGCACTGCGCGATCAGATCACGGACCATCTGGCCGATGAACGCAGGGGAGAGCGTCTGCGCGAGGGTCTGCAGGTCGTGATCCTGGGTGCGCCCAATGTCGGCAAGTCGAGCCTGCTGAACCAGCTTGCCCGCCGCGATGCCGCGATTGTCTCTGAAGAAGCCGGAACGACGCGGGATGTGGTCGAGGTCACCCTCGAAATCGCCGGATTTGCCGTGACACTGGCCGATACCGCCGGTTTGCGTGAAACCGGCGGGACGGTGGAGTTGGAAGGCATTCGAAGGGCGCGGCAACGCGCCGAAGCGGCTGATCTTTGCCTCCTGCTGGTCGATGCGACGCGCTGGGATGAAACCCGTGCAGCCGTCGCGAACCACACGGGAGACCGCGCGTTGTTGATTGCGACCAAGGCCGATCTCGCGCCCCTGCCTGACGGCGACATGACGGTTTTTCTGTCGAATACGACCGGGGAAGGACTGGATGGTCTGATCTCGGCGATGGCGGCAGCGTTTGAGGCGGCCTGGGAGGGCGCTTCGAGCGGCCCCACGCGCCAGCGCCATCGTGCAGGGCTCGAGCAGACGGTCGCGGCGCTGGGACGGGCGCTGGAAGGCCAGGAGGCGGCTCTCGTCGCCGAAGACCTTCGTTTGGCGACGGTCGCGCTGGGCCGGATCACCGGGCGGGTCGATATCGAAGACGTGCTTGATGTCATCTTCCGGGAGTTCTGCATCGGAAAATGACGGGCGGCCGATGTTTCACGTGAAACATCGCTCGATCTTGCTTTGACCCGGGGGGGTCGCATCCCTACATTCCGCGCCATGAACAACAGCGACAGCTTTGACGTCATCGTGGTCGGTGGCGGCCATGCCGGCACCGATGCCGCGGCCGCTGCTGCGCGCTGTGGCGCCAGGACGGCTCTGGTGACGCACAAGGCCGCAACGATCGGGGCGATGTCGTGCAATCCGGCGATCGGCGGGCTCGGCAAGGGCCATCTGGTGCGCGAGGTCGATGCCCTCGACGGCATCATGGCCCGGGCGATCGATAGATCCGGCATCCAGTTCCGTATGCTTAATGCGAGCAAGGGACCGGCGGTGCGCGGCCCGCGTGCCCAGGCCGACCGGATGCTTTACGCCGCTGCCGTGCAGGATTTGCTGGCAGAGCAGGCTGATCTGTCGATCATCGAGGGCGAGGCTGACGATCTTGTTTTGGGCGAGGGCGGCGAGGTCGAAGGCCTGGTCCTGTCCGATGGTCGCAAATTGCCCTGCAGGGCGGTGGTGATCACCACCGGTACTTTTCTGCGCGGCGTCATCCATATGGGCCTCGAGACCTGGGAGGCTGGCCGTATCGGTGACGCCCCGGCGGTCGGTCTGGCACGTACGCTCGAACGGCTGGGTTTTGCCCTGGGGCGCCTCAAGACGGGCACACCGCCGCGCCTTGATGGCCGCACGATTGACTGGACGGCCTGCCAGATCCAGCCCAGCGACGATCCGCCGGTGCCGTTTTCGACGCTGACCGATCGCATCACGGTGCCCCAGGTGCCCTGTCACATCACCAAGACGACCCAAGAGACCCACGCCATCATTCGGGCCAATCTGGACCGTGCGCCGATCTATTGCGGTCAGATCGACGGCACGGGCCCGCGTTATTGTCCTTCGATCGAAGACAAAGTCGTGCGCTTTGCCGAAAAGCCGGGACACCAGATCTTCCTTGAACCCGAGGGGCTGGAGACCGACACGGTCTATCCCAACGGGATCTCGACCTCATTGCCACGCGACGTGCAGGAAGCTCTGGTGGCGACCATTCCGGGCCTGGGAAACGCTGTAATCGAACGCCACGGTTATGCCATCGAGTATGACTTCGTCGATCCGCGGGAGCTCCAGCACACGCTCGAGACCCGCCGGATTCCAGGGCTTTTCCTCGCCGGCCAGATCAACGGTACGACCGGCTACGAGGAGGCGGCAGGCCAGGGGCTTGTCGCGGGAATCAACGCCGCGCGCCGTGCCGGTGGCGGCCAGGGCGTTACCTTCGACCGGGCCGAGGCCTATCTGGGCGTGATGATCGATGATCTCGTGACGCGCGGGACCGAAGAGCCCTACCGCATGTTCACCAGCCGGGCGGAATACCGCCTGATGTTGCGCGCCGACAATGCTGATCTGCGCCTGACCGGCAAGGGGCTCGAAATCGGCTGTATCGGGCAGGAGCGCGCTGGCGCGTTCGAGCGCCGGAGCAGGGAGGTCGCGGTTGCCATGGCCCGTGCCGGGGAACTGACGGCAACCCCTGTGCAAGCCGGTGGTGTCGGCCTGGTCGTCAATCACGACGGACGCCGACGCAGCCTGATCGATTTCTTTGCTTATCCCGGTGCCACGCCCGAGCGGCTGGCGGGCCTGTGGCCCGAAATCGCGGGCTGGCCGTGCCATGCCATGGAACAGGTCGAGATTGCCGGGCGGTACGCCGGCTATATCGGGCGCATGGAGGCCGATGTTGCGGCCTTCCGTCGTGACGAGGGCCTGGTGCTGCCCGAATCGATCGATTACGGAGCGATCGGGGGGCTGTCGAATGAGATGCGCGAAAAACTGATGGCTGCACGGCCGGCAACCCTGGGGCAGGCGGCGCGTATTCCCGGCGTGACGCCGGCGGCGCTGCAGGCGCTGATTGCCCATGTTCGGAGGCGTGCGGCATGAACGCGGGTGAGGTTTGTGACCTCGTCGGCGTTTCACGTGAAACAGGCGAGCGCCTGGAGGCCTATGTCGCGACCCTGCTGGAGTGGCAGCAACGCATGAACCTGATCGGTCCCAGCACGGTCGAGGATGTCTGGGCGCGCCATATCCTCGATTGCGCCCAGCTTGTCCGCTTTGTCCCGCGTCATTGCCGCCGGCTGGTCGATCTGGGCAGCGGCGCCGGTCTGCCGGGCCTTGTTCTGGCGATCCTGGGCGTCGAGGGGGTCGAACTGGTCGAGAGCGATCAGAAGAAAGCTGCCTTCCTGCATGCTGCCGCCGGTGCTGCGGGGATCAAACCGGTGATTCACACCTGCCGGGTCGAGGCCGTCCCGCTGGGCCCTGCCGATGTCGTCACCGCACGTGCCCTGGCGCCGCTTGAACGGCTGGTTCCGATGGCTGCGCGGTTCATGGCCGAAGGCAGCATCGCGATTCTGCCCAAGGGTGCTGCCGTGGAGAATGAACTGAAAGCCGTAGCACATGTATGGCACATGTGGTACAGACGTCACACTAGTATGACAGACCCTAGGGGCTGTCTCCTCGTGATCGACAGGCTGTACCATGAACCAAGGCTTTGATGCTAAATATGGGAATGACATGTGTGGGACCGATCCTCTGACCCAACATCTGGGGTATGACGGTACACACAAGATTGTCGCCGTGGCGAACCAGAAGGGTGGTGTTGGTAAGACAACAACCACGATCAATCTGGCGACCGCACTGAGCGCCGTAGGACGGCGTATACTGATCGTCGACTCGGATTCTCAGGGCAATGCCAGCACCGGCCTGGGGATCGCACCGGCCGACCGGATCGAGACAACCTATGATCTGCTGACGGGTGGGCGCGTGACGCCGATGAAGACCGCGATTCCCAATCTGGAGATCATCCCGGCAACGGTTGACCTCTCGGGTGCGGAAATCGAGCTGGTCGGTGCCGAACGCCGCGAGGCCTGCCTCAAAAATGCAATGGGCGAGCTCGCAATCGACTATGACCTGGTCCTGATCGATTGTCCGCCGGCGCTGGGTCTTTTGACCTTGAACGCCCTTGTCGCCGCTGACGAGGTCCTGGTGCCATTGCAATGTGAGTTTTTCGCGCTTGAAGGCCTCTCCATGCTGTTGAAGACGATCGAGAGGGTGCGTGATGCCTATAATCCCGCGCTAAACGTCTCGGGCATCGTTTTGACGATGTATGACAAACGCAACCGGCTCGCCCGTGAAGTGGTCGAGGATGTCCGCCGGGTCATGGGCGAGACCGTGTTTGATACGATTATCCCGCGCAATGTCCGGGTCAGCGAGGCGCCATCGTTCGGTAAGCCTGTGATGTTGCACTCTTTTCACAGCGCCGGTGCGCAGGCTTACGTGCACCTGGCAGGCGAAATGCTGCGCCGCGACGCGGCCGCCACTGCCGCCAATAGCGCCACCACCATCCGGGGAGCAGCCTGATGAGCGAGACGCGAGGCCTGGGACGTGGTCTATCCGCCCTGATCGGTGAACGCGCTGCGGCGACGCCGGGTTCGGCATCGGGTTCAGCATCCGGCGACGGTTTGCGCAAGCTGCCGGTTGGCCGGCTGATGCCCGGCCGGTTTCAGCCGCGCACCCAATTCAACGATAATGAGCTCAACCACCTGGCCGAAAGCCTGCGCCACAGCGGCATGATGCAGCCGATCGTGGCACGCCCGGCGCCCGATGACGCCAACATGTTCGAGATCGTCGCGGGCGAACGGCGCTGGCGTGCTGCCCAGAAAGCCCAGCTCCACGAAGTTCCCGTGATCATCCGCTCGCTGAGCGATCAGGAAGTGCTCGAAATGGGCCTGGTCGAAAATCTGCAGCGCCAGGATCTGGGGCCGCTCGAAGAAGCCGCCGGTTATGAGCGCCTGCGCAAGGAATTCGAACTCACCCAGATGGAGATCGGCAATCTGGTGGGCAAGAGCAGGGCCCATATCGCCAACACGACCCGCCTGCTGCAGCTGCCCGCCAGTGTCTGCACGTTGCTCGATATCGGCAAACTCTCGGCCGGACATGGCCGTGCGCTGTTGGGTGCCCGCGATCCCGAAGCGCTCGCGCAACAGGTCCTCGATCGCACGCTCTCTGTCCGTGACACCGAAGCCCTCGTGCAGGCAGAACAGCGTACCGGGGGATCAGGCAAGGGTGCACGCGCCAAACCAAAGGCAAGCCCGATCAGCGCCGATCAGCGCGAACTCCAGAACAGGCTGACCACTTCGGTCGGCCTGAAGGTCGAGATCCAGCCAAAGGGTGAAAGCGGTCGTCTGGTGCTGAACTACGCAAGCCTGGAACAGCTTGAAGACGTGATCGCCCGTCTGGAAGGCCCGCCGCGGCCACGCCTCGTCAGAAACTGATTAACGACGCCCGGAACCGGCGGCCGCGCGGGCAAGATCAAACAGGGTGCGACGGCAGATCGTGTCGGCGGGCATGCCGGTTGATTTGCACTGCAATTCGGCCTCGTTGATATAACCCAGCGCGCGGGTCGCCCGGTCGGCGCTCCAACGGCGTCCACCCGCCTTGATCGCGTCAGCCGCGCGGAAGTGGAAGACCCGTGTCGCCTTCAGCGCATCGGCTTCGGAAGCGCCGCGTTCCTTTAGAGCGAGGAAAAGCTGGAGCTGGGTCATGTGCCGGCGTACGGCAGAGAGAATCGAGACCGGTTGTTCGCGATCGGCCAGGGCACGCTCCAGGCTGCGATCGAGTTCGTCCAGCTTGCCGGCTGCAACGGCGTGCGCGATCCGGTCCATCGACAGGAACGAACTGTCGGCCACGACCGCCTCGACATCGGCGACCGTCGCCTGGCCGCCTTCACCGACATAGAGTGCAAGCTTGGCCGTCTCGGCGCGCGTCTGGCGGCGATCGCCGCCCAGATAGGCCGTCATCAGGGCCAGCGCATCCCGGTCGGCGCGAACGCCATGGCGTTGCAGTTCATCGGTCACGACACCGGAAACATCGCGGCCTTCGTCGCGGTAACAGGCCACCGCGGCACCGTCGCCGGCCTTTTCCAGCAGCGCGCGCAACTTCGAGCGGCCAGGCAATTCGCCGGCCTCGATCACGATCAGGGTGTCACCGGTCGGACGTGCCAGCAGGTCCTTGACCGCATCGGTCAGCTTGTCGCCACCGCCCTTGACGCGCACGACGCGGCGTCCACCGACCAGTGAGATGGCACCGGCCTCGTCGACCAGCAGGGCGCCATCGCCTGCGATGGCATCGCCAACCAGTTCGGCGACACGAAAGGGATCGGAAGGATCGTCCACCGCGCTTGCGACCAGCAGGTCGGCGCGTTCGCGTACCAGGCCGTTGTCGGGGCCGTAAACTAGAACAGCCCGTGTTTCGCCGCTGGGCGCACGGCAAAAACTGTCGGCCTGCCGCGCTGCGATCTTCATGCCGGCGCCCGCCTCACCCTGCATCCTCGCGCGAGAAATAGAGCGAAAGCAGGTTGGCGATGGTATTGGAGAGATCCCGCGCTGCTTCGCGCCCGGAATCCCGCTCGGCGACCAGGGTGGCATATTCGGATTCCACCACGTCATAGCTGCCGGTCGATTTCGCGCTGCCCTGATAGAGCGCCTGGAACGAGGCGGCGTCACGCAAGATAAAACTCGCGCTCAGAACAAGATTGTAACGTGTCACCGTATCGGTGGTCTGAATCTGCAGCGGTGACGCCGTCTGACTGATTTCGATCACCAGATCGTACTCCACGGGCTGGGGACCAACCCCGGCGGTAAACCGGTCGATCAGTTCGTTGCGCAGGATCTGACCGATCCGTCGTTCGCTGCCTTCGCCGACCTCGTTGATCCGGATGGCGGCGAGTTCAGATGCGGTCGAACCACCGGCCTCCGGCGTCGCATAAACTGGCGTGAAGCCGCAACCCTGCAGCAAGGTGACGCCACCGCCAGCCAGAAGCGCCAGAATGGAACGGCGTCGGGTTATCTCCATCAGCCGACCACGATGTTGACGATCTTGTTGGGCACCACAATCACCTTGCGTACGGATTTGTCGCCGATCGCGCGCTGCACGTTTTCGTCAGCCAGGGCTGCAGCCTCGACATCGTCGCTGGCGCCATCACGCGGCATATCGAGTTTTGCCCGCAGTTTGCCGTTGACCTGGACCGCGATCGTGACCGTGTCCTCGACCACAAGTGACGGATCTGCCTTTGGCCAGGGTGCATCGGCAAGGATTTCTTCATGGCCCAACGCCTGCCACATCTCCTCGCCCAGATGCGGCATCATCGGCCCGACCAGAACGATCAGCGTTTCCAGGGCCTCGCGCAGAGCCCAGCGGTCGGCGTCATCCCGGGGCGAGAAATCACCCACCACATTGGCAAGTTCGTGAATGCGCGCCACGGAACGGTTGAAATGAAAATCCTCGATATCACCGGTGACACCCTCGATCGCCTTGTGCGCGGCCTGACGCAGGGCGAGTGCGGCGTCACCGAAACCATCGGGTGCCGGTGTCTGGGATGGCGGCAAGCCATCGAGCGACTCCATCACCATGCGCGCGATGCGCTGGACAAAACGATGGGCGCCGGCAATGCCGCCGTCGGTCCATTCGAGATCGCGTTCGGGCGGTGAGTCCGAAAGCATGAACCAGCGCGCCGTGTCGGCGCCAAAGTCGGCGATGATGCGTTCTGGATCGACCACGTTTTTCTTCGACTTCGACATCTTCTCGGAACGCCCGATCTCGACCACGCGTCCGTCGGTCAGCGCATGCACGCTGCCGTCTTCGGCACGTTCGACCTCGGCGGGTTCGAGATACGCGCCCTGGGCGTCGCGATAGGTTTCGTGGCCGACCATGCCCTGGGTGAAGAGACCGGCGAAGGGTTCATCGAAATCGAGATATCCGCAGCGGCGAAGGGCGCGGGTGAAGAAACGCGAATAGAGCAGATGCAGCACGGCGTGTTCGACGCCGCCGATGTATTGATCAACCGGCATCCAGTAGGCGACCGCTTCCTTGTCCATCGGCGCATCATCGCGCGGTGAACAGAACCGCAGGAAATACCAGCTCGAATCGACAAAGGTATCGAGCGTGTCGGTATCACGCAGGGCCTCGCCACCACAGCCGGGACAGGTGACATATTTCCAGGTCGGGTGATGGTCGAGCGGATTTCCCGGTATGTCGATCGCGACATCATCGGGCAACAGCACGGGAAGATCGGCATCGGGAACCGGGACATTGCCGCAGTTGTCGCAATGGATGATCGGGATCGGGCAGCCCCAGTAGCGCTGCCTGGAAACACCCCAGTCGCGCAGACGATAATTGATCGTGCGATCGCCAAGACCGCGAGCCTCGAGGCGAGAAGCAATTTCCTGTTTGGCCGCCTCGACCGTCATGCCGTCGAGAAAATCCGAGTTTGCGAGCAGGCCCTCGCCCTTGAAGGCTTCGGCGCCGACGTCGAAGGTCGCGGCATCAACATCGCCGGGAACGACCACAGGCGTGACGTTAAGGCCGTATTTATGGGCAAAGTCGAGGTCGCGCTGATCATGGGCCGGGCAGCCGAAAATCGCACCCGAGCCGTATTCCATGAGTACAAAATTGGCGACGTAGACCGGCAGCTCGCTCCTGTCGAACGGGTGGATCGCACGCAGGCCGGTATCGTGGCCCCGCTTTTCGGCACGCTCGATGACTTCCTCGCTGGTGCCCATGCGCCCGCACTCGGCGATGAATTCGGCAAGGGCCGGATCACCGGCCGCAAGTTCGCTGCTGAGCGGGTGTTCGGGCGAGAGCGCCATGAAGCTGGCGCCAAAGATGGTGTCGTGGCGGGTCGTAAAGACCTCAAGCAGATCGTCGCGCCCGGCAAGGGCAAAGCGCATGCGCAGACCCTCGGAGCGCCCGATCCAGTTGGTCTGCATCAGGCGAACCTTGTCGGGCCAGCGCGCCAGATCCTTGAGCGCATCGGCAAGCTCGTCGGCAAACTCCGTGATCTTGAGAACCCATTGATTCAACTGGCGTTTTTCGACTGGGGCGCCGGAGCGCCAGCCCTTGCCGTCGATCACCTGCTCGTTGGCCAGGACTGTCATGTCGACCGGATCCCAGTTGACCCAGCTTTCACGCTGATCGACCAGGCCGACGTTCAAGAAGCCGAGAAAGAGCTTCTGCTGGTGGCGATAATATTCGGGATGGCAGCTGGCGATCTCGCGCGACCAGTCGAGCGACAGGCCCATCGACTGGAGCTGGCGGCGCATGGTCGCGATGTTTTCATAAGTCCAGTCGCGCGGATGCACGCCTTTGGCCATGGCGGCATTTTCTGCCGGCAGACCGAAGGCGTCCCAGCCCATGGGATGGAGAACGTTGAACCCCTGGGCGCGTTTGTAGCGCGCGACCAGGTCGCCCATCGCGTAGTTGCGCACGTGGCCCATATGGATGCGACCGCTGGGATAGGGAAACATCTCCAGCACATAAGCCTTGGGCCGGTCGTGGTCCTCCATGGCGTGGAAGGTGCCGCGCTCGTCCCAGACCTTGCGCCAGCGCGGTTCGGCCTCCCGGAAATTGTAACGTTCACGTGCCATTTTAACGTTCTGCAAACCTTGGAAATTGGCCGCGCACGCTAGAGCGGATCATGCTCACATGGAACCACAAAGTGGCTCCAGGAAACGTGCGAATCGGCCCGGTAACAAAGCGGCAGGCCGGCTTTGCAGATCCATCATCAGATTTACTGACCCAGATAGGCGATCCTGAACTGGCGTGCCCGGGTCAGGATCGCGTCTTCCAGCGCGGTGATCGTCGTGGGATCAATGATCTGCTCGACCCAGCGGCCCTGATCGTCGCGCAGCTGATGTGCCAGGGTGACGGTTATGCCATTGGCACGCAGCTTGGTGTCGAGCACGTAGACCACGACCTTGAAGCGTTCATCGGGGCTTTGCGGTGGGCTGTACCAGTCATAGATGATCACGCCTCCGACCGGATCGACCTGAGAGGGCGTCATAAACGCCAGGGTATCGAGCGATGCGCGCCACAGCATGGCATTGACACCAAGTTCACCGCCCGATGCCTCCTGGCTGTCGGCAAAACCGAACTGATTAAGCAGCGGGCCGGCAAAGATGGTCTCTCGGTCGGGATCGTTGATGTCGGGGCAGTGTCTGTCCTGGGGACAGTCGACCGTGTCGGCGATACCCCCCGGCGTGCCACAGGCCGCCAGGCCGATCGCCGCCAGAACCGTGAATACGGCCGTTCTGCCCTGCCGGATGGTTTGCATGACCACGATCCCCTCTCCCGTTCCTGGCAGGAAAGCGGCAAAGAGCGGCCAATTTGAGGCAGGAAAGCTTTGCCCGGGGAACTATTGCCCCAGCTGGGCAATCCGCATCTGGCGTGCGCGGGTCAGGATCGCGTCTTCCAGCGAAGCCGGGGTGGCGCCGTCGACTTCGGCTTCGTACCAGTTGCCGTCGGCACCGCGAAGCTGGCGGTTGACCGCGACCCGCACACCGTCGGCGCGCAGCCTGGTATCGAGAATGAACACCGTCACCTTGAACCGCTCATTGGGCGTTTCGGGCGGGGCATACCAGTCGTAGATGATCACGCCGCCCAGCGGATCGGCCGAAAGCGGAGGCAGGAACGTGAAGGTGTCGAGCGATGCGCGCCACAG
>JABIUG010000506.1 GCA_018700655.1 Rhodospirillaceae bacterium
GAGCCGATCAGGCCGATCCCGATAAAGGCCATGGTGCCAAAGAGTTTTTTGTCGTTCATGACTGTTCCATAAATGCGCCAAGCGCGTCGGTCAGGGCTGCCATCTCGTGATCGAGCCCGATGTTGATCCGAAGACCGTCGGGGATGCCATAGGCGTTGAGGTTCCGCACGAAGATGCGGCGTTCGGCGAGATAACGCTCGGCGGCCTGGGCCTGATCGGCGCCACCGGGGAAGCGCACCAGCAGGAAGTTGACGACGCTGTCGTGCACGATGAGACCCATGCCGCGCAGGCTTTGCGTCAGACGCGGCAGCCAGCCGTCGTTGTGTTCGCGTGCGCGGACAACATGGTCTTCGTCGGCGATCGCCGCGGTGGCTGCAGCAAGGGCGATGCTGTTGACGTTGAAGGGCGCGCGCACGCGGTTCATGGCGTCGATCACGTTGGCCGGACCATAAAGCCAGCCGATCCGCAGGCCGGCCAGCGAATAGATCTTGGAAAAGGTTCGGGTCATCACCGTGTTGTCGCTGTCATGGACCAGTTCGGCGCCATCGCTGTAGTCGTCACGGCTGACGAACTCGGCATAAGCCGAATCGATCACCAGCAGGACATGCCCGGGCAGGCCGTCGCGCAGGCGCCGGACCTCGTCGGCCGGGGTGTAACTCCCGGTCGGGTTGTTCGGGTTCGCCAGGAAGACAAGCTTGGTCCGTTCCGTCACCGCAGCCAGCATGGCGTCGACATCGGTGCGATAGTCGCCCTCGGGTGCGGTCACCGGAGTTGCACCGGCGGCCCTTGTGGCGATCGGGTAAACAGCAAAGCCATACTGGCTGTAGAGCACCTCGTCGCCGACGGTGGTGTAGACCTGCGGCAGGCTTTCGAGCAGTTCGTCCGAACCGCAGCCGCAGATGATGCGGTCGGGGTCGAGATCCCAACGTTTGCCGATCGCCTCGCGGAGTTCTGTCGAGGAGCCATCGGGGTAACGCACCATGGTTTCTGCGGCGGCCTTGGCGGCCTCGATCGCGTGCCGGCTCGGTCCCAGGGCGGACTCGTTCGATGACAGCTTGATCACCGGGCGCGTGTCGTCATCGTCACCGCTTTTGCCGGGAACATAGGGTTTGATGTCGAGGATGCCCTCGCGGGGTGTCGGTGCAGTCATGGCAGGTGCCGATCTGATGGAGAACAGGGCGGGTTGGGCCCCTGGATTCATGGCCGACAAATCATTGCGCCGGGTTGGATCATTGCCACCGGAAGCGGCGCACACAATGTTGTCTTGTCCAAGTCGTCCAGAGGCGGCGATCATTATGGGACGGGGGCAGGAAAGGCAAAGAAAACATTGACATAGGTGGAGCCTCTCCCTACCCAAGATGCCTCCGCCAAACTCTGAATCCCTACCAATCCCCAGACGCAGCGGGGCGACCCCACGATGAACCAGACGGCCCAAGCCGTTCACGAAATCCAGGACAGCCTGCCGGGGCCGCGCGCGGTGCTGGCCGATGGTGCGCCGATCGCCCTGGAATCGGGCGCGACGCTGGGCCCGGTCACGGTCGCCTATCAGACATGGGGCACGTTGAACGCCGAGCGCAACAATGCGGTTCTGATCTGTCATGCTCTCACGGGCGACCAGTTCGTTGTCGGCACGCACCCGCTCACGGGAAAGCCCGGCTGGTGGGAACAGATGGTCGGTCCGGGAAAGCCGGTCGATACCGATCGTTATTTTGTCATCTGCCCCAATTGTCTGGGCGGCTGTCTTGGCACCACCGGCCCCGCCGCCGTCAATCCCGAGACGGGCGAGCTTTACGGTACTTCGTTCCCGGTAATCACGATCCGCGACATGGTCAATGTTCAGGCCCTTCTGATGGATCAACTCGGGATCGAGAAGATCATGTGTGTGATTGGCGGCTCGATGGGCGGCATGCAGGTTCTGGAATGGGCCGCACGCCACCGGGAACGTGTCGTCAGTGCGGTGTCGCTGGCTGGTGCAGCGCGGCATTCGGCTCAGAACATCGCGTTTCACGAGGTCGGCCGCCAGGCGATCATGGCCGATCCCGACTGGTGCGATGGTTTCTATTACAACGAAGGAAAACGCCCGGAATCAGGCCTGTCGGTGGCGCGCATGGCGGCCCACATCACCTATCTCTCCGAGCCGGCCCTGTGGCGCAAGTTCGGCCGCGCGCTGCAGGATCGTTACACCAAATCCTTCGGCTTCGGGGCCGATTTCCAGGTCGAGAGCTACCTGCGCCACCAGGGCGCGAGCTTCGTCCAGCGGTTCGATGCCAATGCTTATCTCTACATCACCCGGGCGATGGATTATTTCGATCTCGAGGCCGAATTCGATGGCGACCTTGCCAGCGCCTGGAAGGACATCAAGACCCGGTTCCTGCTGGTGAGTTTCACCAGCGACTGGCTTTTCCCGACCTCTGAAAGCAAGACCGTGGTGCGTTCGCTCAACCGTGCCGGCGCCAATGTCAGCTTTGTCGAAATCGAAAGCGACAAGGGTCATGACGCCTTTCTTCTCGATGAACCCGACATGTTCGCGACCACACGCGGGTTTCTTGACAGTGTCGCGCGCGATCTGGGGGTCTAGGCATGAGCATGC
>JABIUG010000507.1 GCA_018700655.1 Rhodospirillaceae bacterium
ATGCCATCTTTGATGCCGCACGCGCTTATGGAACGGGCAACACGGACATCTTCGGCCTGCGCCTGCAGAGGCACAGTTTCGGATTTTTCGTTCGGCAAATGGATATTCTGTACCCGGACCTGACAAACGACCTTGCACGTTTCCAGGCTGCATTCGGCAAAACGCTCTTCATCCAGCTGAGCCGGGCGAACAAACTCGATCAGGCGATCTCCTACGTCAAAGCTTCACAGACCGGTCTCTGGCACATGGCCCCTGACGGCACAGAGATCGAGCGCCTTTCGGAGCCGCAGGAGCCTTTCTACGACGCAGAAGCCATCGCCAGGCAACTCGCGGATCTAACGGCCATGGACCAGCAGTGGGAGCATTGGTTCGCCAATCAAAGTCTGGATCCGTTGCGCGTGACTTATGACGAACTCTCAGCCGATCCCACGTCGGTGCTGGCCCGTATCCTGGATGCGTTGGGACTGGATCAGGAGACCGCAGAAGGAATGGCTACGCCCGTAGCCAAGCTCGCTGACGCAACCAGCCGGAACTGGGCGGAACGGTTTCTCGCAGAGAACGACTGAGACTAAATTTGGCCTGGCTCGTGCGGACTAAAGGAAACCAGACCATCTCTACGCACCTGTTCAGGGAGCTTGATCTGTTCGAGAACATAATGCTCCGAGGCCAATAGGTCTTCTTCCAGCGTCGCGCAGTCGGGGTAATAGGCATCTTCGGGTCCAGATTCCCCTGGCTCATGCACTTCCCCGGCGGGAAGCCCGGTTTCATCAGGTTCCAACTCTTCGCCATCGGCCATGAAGGCAACGTTTTCGTAGCCAAGCTGTCGCAGCCAGCTCGCGGCCATGGGAGCGCGCACCCCGTCGTCATCGAGCAGAACGACCCTCCCGCCGCGTAGTCCGATCCAGTCGTCGGAACATTCCACCAGCTGACCGCCCGGTGCGGAAACTGCACCGAATGTGTGCCCGGCCTCATATTCCTCGGGTAACCGCACATCCAGAAGATGCAGGGAGATGTTTTCGGCCTCTCCACGCCAATGCTTGAGGATATCCCGGTCGATAGCGTGAGCGCCGCAGGCAAGGGCGAGCCGGCGCGCAGCGTCCCGGCGCTTACCGGTGGCCGGCAACCCGGCTTCATGCGCACGTGGCCCTGCCCCTTGCGCCAGTGCATGGCCCGCGCGCCACCACCCAACGGTGCCCTTCTCCAATGAATAAACGCAATTGGAGATACCGGCATTGATCAACGATTGCGCGCCATAGATGGAACGGCTGCGACCTGCACAATTGATGACGATCGGCGTCACCGGATCAGGCACAAGTGTGTCGATCCGGTAGACCAGATCGCCGCCCGGGCACGAGATGGCGCCGGGAATATGCGCCCGCTGATAGGATTCCCGCGGGCGGCTGTCGAGCACCACGGGCGTCCTCCCGCTGGAACGCCATGTCAGCAGTTCGTCAGGGGTTACCTTGGGGATTGCGTAGGTTTCGTCGACGCATTCGGCAAGAATTGTACCCAGGACATTTTCGCCCTCGAACAGGACTCCACCTGAAGCAGACCAGGCCTTTATGCCGCCATCGAGAATGGCGGCACTGGCGTAGCCAAGATCCCCAGCTGTCGTCGCCGCGGTCTCAGCCATGCCGCTGCCATCGTCACAGAGGATGAGGTCGACGTCGCGTCCCAGCACAAGGCGGGGGAGTTCGTATTCAAGGCAGTGAAGCGGAGCATTGACGGCGAGCAGGATGTGGCCCTGACCGAACGGTCTTTTCCGGCGCACGTCGACCAGGGCAACAGCGCCCCCGGCCGAAACGCGGTCACGCAGGGCCTGGGGATCAAGCAGGCCTGTCTGCATTAACTCGGCAGGGAATCGAAACTGCGATATTCGCGCGTCGCCTCGTCGAACATCTTGCGGCCCTTGAGGTGAGCAAAGCCAAGACCATAAAGATGAAGGTGCATGTTGATCTGGCCAGGCTCGATATGGATCGAATGGAAATCATCGGGCATCAGGCAGACCCCGGTACCAGCCTTGACCGCGACCTCATGGTCGACCTTCAGGGGCGCTTCGCCCTTGGGCCCGCCGTCGCCCTCATAGATCTTGTTGAGTTCAAGGCCCCGGATGCCGGTCACGACGGCCCAGGTCGTGTGGTCGTGGGGCGGCGTCGTGACATGGACATTAGCGACTTCCATGTAGAGCTCGAAGCGTCCGTCGTCATCGACCGAAAGCACGTCGAACCATTCGCCATTGGCGTCATCCGGAATGGGGAAATCTTCTTCAGGAAACAACTCCGCGCGTGTCGCAAGGCCGACCATGACATCGCGAATATCTTCCAGCGCTTTCCTGGTTACACCCTGTTCGGCTTCGATCGAGCGGACCTGCCCGAGTGCTTCTGAAATGGCCTGATTGCGTTCTGCTGTGCGCGACATGCTTGGTTCCCTCTATGCTTTACCAGTGGCCGCGTGCATCAATTGGCCAGATATCGACCAAGGTATCGCCACGGACCACGTGGTAGCAATCGTAGAGCGCGATGGTCGGATCGCAATGGGGGGCGATGCACTCGACCTGATCGCCCAGTGCCATGCCGTGACCTTCCTTGGCAAAGGTGATGCGTCCGTGTTCATCACCCATGAAACTGTAGGTCGCGCCTTGGGGAGCGCCTGTTGCAAGGACTGGGTCTCCGCTGCCGACCGAAAAAGCCTTCAGTCCCGCATCGGTCGTGACAAAACCCTGCTTTGCCGTACTGATCACGGTAGCGCGCACGAACAGTGACGTGCGGAACACGGTTGCGCCTTCGCCGTGGAGATCACAGGCGTTATAAATACTATCCATCACGATGTAGGAGCCGGCCTGGATTTCCGTGAAGATGCCGCCGATCCGGTCGAGGTCGTGCGTGCCGGTGCCTCCGCCAGAAACCAGCGGAATGATTGTGCCCCGCTGCTGCATCTCGGCCATGACCTTACGGAGCGGTTCGAGATCAGCCGACAAGGCTGCCCGACGCTCATCAAAATCGGCGATCGCCTGCACATTGCCGTCATAAGCCTGCACACCGCCGAAACAAAGGTGGGGGCTGGCCGTGACATGGTCAATCAGGTCGACCGCGGCGCCGGGCGTTGCAGCACCCGTCCTTCCGCAACCAACCTCGATATCGATCACGACATAAAGCGGTTTCTGGCCCTGTGCGGCTGCCGTGCTCAGGGCGTCGACATTGCCGATGTTGTCAGCGATCACCATCAGGCCCTCGGCACGATCGTTCAGCGCGATCAGCCGTGCGATCCGGTCCTCGGTGACCACGGTCGAGGTGATGAGAACACCTGGAATGCCCGCATCGACCAAAATCTCGGCTTCAGACAGCGTTGCCGTGCAGTTGCCCAAGGCACCGGCCTCGACCTGCTTTCTGGCAATCGTGGAGCACTTGTGGGTCTTGGCGTGGGGACGCAAACCAAGGCTGTTTTCCCTGGCCCAGGCAGCCATAGTCGCAACATTGCCCTCAAAGGCATCCAGGTCGAGGATGAGAGCCGGTGTCGCCAGGCGCTCACGCGAACCTGGAATACCCATCAGTGTGAAATTGGGGCGTTGATCGAGCGGCGGCGCCATCGTCAGTTCCTCACGGCCAGTAGAGTTTCACCGTCCGCAGTTCGGGATCGGCAACAAGGTCATAACTGACCTCGTGGAGTTTTTCAGCCCACGCCCTGGCATCTTCATCACGGGTGACAAGGTCCTGACGCACTTCGAACTGGAGATAGGGCAGCCCGCGGCGCATGGCGTGTTCGGGAACGGTGTAGTCCTCGCCCAGATCCATGCCATAGGGTTCGTTGTCGCCCACGACGGTATCACCGCGCGCGATCAGGCGATCCATCACCGGCACCGGAAGACGGTCATCTCGTGCCCAGCACATGGTAAATTCCTGCGGGCGCAGTTGGCCACCGCGCATCTTGTCAGTCATCGTGTGACAGGCGATCACGGCGGGAACGATACCGGCGTCCTCGAAGCGCTCAAGCGCATCCTCGATCGCGTTGTGATAGGGCCGGAAAATCTGTGCGACACGCTGTGCCCGCTCTGAATCTGTCATCGCCATGTTGCCCGGAACCGCAATCGTGTCGCTGGTCAGAACGAATGCCGAGGGGTCATCAAGGTATCGGTTGCAGTCAACCACCAGCCGCGAGAACCCCGCGAGCACAGCCGGTGCGTCAAATAGCTCGGCCAGCCGTCGTGCCATGACAGCAGCACCGATATCCCAGGCGATGTGTTCCAGACGGTGCTGTTGATCGACACCAAGCTCGCCCAACGATTCAGGGATGACAGACGAAGCGTGGTCGCAAACAATCAGACACGGTGCCTTGCCCTCGGGATTGACCAGTTCGAACGGCGCAGGATCCTTCTCCGACAACATGCTTCTACCAGCCCGCAAAGGCAGCGACTTCATCGTCGCTGACACGCCCGTTTTCAACATCGTCAACCGCCTGTCCGATGATTGCGATAGCCTCATCGGCTTCCGCTTCTGTTAACGTCAGCGGCGGCGTTAGTTCCGGCACGTTCGAGAACATGCCGACATAGGTGAAGGTCGCACCCAACTGGTAACCACGCAGGATAACCTTGGCTGCCTCGATCGTTGCAGGTTCCTTGGTCAGGCGGTCGCGCACCAGTTCAAAACCGATGGCAAGCCCCCTGCCCCGAACCTCACCGATGATCGCGTGACGTTCCTGCAGGGCGCGCAGGCCATCCATGATCTGCTCGCCCCGTGCGGTGGCGTTCGCGATGAGGCCGTCATTCTCGATGGTGGTGAGCGCGGCTGAGGCAACGCAGGTGGAAACGCTGTTGCCGGTGGCAGTGATAAGCGCAAAGGCTTCCTGGAAGTCCATGATCTCGCGGGGCGCGACGATGGCCGAAATGGGAACGCCACTGCCCAGCCCTTTGCCGAAGGTCACGACGTCAGGGATCACCTCTTCTGCCTGATAACAGTGCCATCGACCCGGCCGGCCGAGTCCAACCTTGACCTCGTCGCTGACAATCAGGATGCCGTGGGCGCGGCAGCGTTCGGTCAGTTCCTTCAGGAATCCCGGCGGCGGCACCAGCATGCCGCCATCCGATTGCAGGGGTTCAATGAAGAGCGCGCCGATATCGTCGGGTGGGCAGCCGCAGGTAAACAGGAAGTCGAGGTAGTCGAAGACCGCCTTCGCTGCGTCATCACCGGAAATTGGGCGGTATGGGTTGGCATAGGGTATCTGTACCAACCCGGCGCGCGGCAGGGTGTGTTGCTGCGATGGATGGCTGGACACCGACATAGAGCCGGAAACGCCGCCGTGATAGGCGCCGTAGAAGCTGAGAAACCGTTTGCGGCCTGTCGCAGCCGTGATAGCGCGCATGGCGGTATCGTTGGCATCCGAGCCGCTGTGACCGAACCAGACCTTGTGGTCTGTCGCTTCAGGGACGATGCCAAGCAGTTGCTCGGCCAGGGCAACCGCTGATTCCGATGCCCCGAACATATCCGAAGCACTGGCGCATTCGGTGAAGCCGCGACGCGCTGCCTCGATGACCGCGGGATGGCCATAACCCAGCAGAGCCGCCCCTGCCGCACCGGAAAGGTCGAGCACTTCCCGGCCGTTTTCCTCGATCAGCCTGTTGCCGCGCGCATTCTTGATGGTGAGCGGATAAGTCCGCAGCTTGCCGATACCGGCGAGAAACTTCGCATCGCGTTCAAGGAGGGAATTGGCCATAAATTCTGCCTCAGGCGAAACGGCTGAGGCCAAAGGATTCAAGGAGTGCCGACGAGCCGGTGGTGGCCAGTCGCACGGCCTCCTCACCTACGGCAGGTCCGGTCTTGAAACCGTGCCCGCTGGAGCCGGCGACCACCACCAGACCTTCAATGCCGGGTACATGATCGATCACCGGGAGATCATCCGGGCTCATGTCATAGATGCATGCATAGCCCGGTTTGATACCCAGTTCGGCTACTGCGGGAAAGCGTGGGAGCATCTGCTCTGCAATCCAGGCTGATTCGTCCTGTGACGAACCAAAGTCGAAGTTGTCGGGGTCGTCATGCTGGTCGGGACGTTCCGCATCTTCGTTGCGCACACCGGTGCCGCCACCGGCCCAGGTCCCGATCAGGATGTTGTGATTGCCTTCGGGCCTCGCATAGTGGGCATTGATGTCATCGCACCATGCAAACGGCAGCAGGCCACGAGCATTGTCGCCGGCATCCATCACCGCCATGGCATGTCGTTCCATGTGGACGGGCCAGGTGACACCGGTCTGCTCACCAATGAAGGGGCCGGTCCATGGGCCCATGGCGCAGATCACCCTGTCTGCTGCAATCTGTTCGCCGTTGGAAAGCGCGACACCGGCGATCCTTCCACCTTCGGTCTCCAGCGCAATTGCGCGGGTCTGCTGCTTGAGTGTCGCCCCCTTGTCGCGTGCCGAAGCAGCAAAGGCATTGGTCGCGTCGTAAGGGTCGCCGTAGCCGTATCCTTCTTCCCAGAGTGCCAGAACGATTCCGTCCATGTTGAAGCCGGGCGCCATCGCGGCCACGGCGTCGGGTGTCAGAAGTTCGATGCCGCCGCCCTCCTCATCCCGGATGCGCGTGGCTGACTTACGCCAGATCGCTTCGTTGTTCTCTCCGCAGGCCCACAACATGCCGACATCATGGAAGACGGGATCCGGGTGTCCCGTGATCTCCGGTACGGCCTTGAGCAATTCGCAGCCGCGGCGCGCCAACAGAGACAGTTCCGGCTCGGTATAGAAGAGATGGCTCACGGCCGAAGAGGTCCCGGTCGGTCCTGATGCGGGATGTTCGCGTTCGACCAAAACGGCGTCGATGCCCTGGTCAGCCAGGTGCCAGGCCGCACTGGCCCCCACAATGCCCGCACCAATGACAACAACATCGGTCTTGATCATGGCATTTTTCTCAACGGATCGATTCCTTTCGCCCCAGAAGGCCTTCGGGGCGCACCAGAAGCAGCATGATGACGAGGGTCAGGGTGATCGACTCACGGAAGGGCAGCCATTCCTCGGGCAGGAAGGCGCGCAGGGAAACCTCAATGAAGGCCAACACGAACCCGCCCAGGACAGCACCCGAAAGGCTACCCAGGCCACCAAGGACAACAGCGATGAAGGCCTTGAGGACCGGCAGGAAACCCATCAGCGGATCGACCGAGCCGCGCTGGGCCAGCCACAGAACCCCCGCAACGCCTGCCAGCAGGCCCGAGATCCCAAACGCCGTGGCGATCACCGCATTGGCGTTGATTCCCATCAGTCGCGTCACCGGGAAATCGAGGGAAGCGGCCCGCATGGCGATACCAAGCGTGGAACGGCGCAGGAATATCGTGAGTGCGACCAGCAACAACGTGGTCGCCGTAATCGAGAGCGCCTGGATCACGCCGATACCTATGCCGGCCAAGTTGATCGAGCCGACCATCCAGTCGGGAACGGGAATTGCTTTGGGCCGGGCCGAGATGAAATTCTGGAAAACCATATGAAGGATCGTGCTGACGGCAAAACTGGTCAGCAGCATGGTCGCTGTGTTGGCGTCTCGCACCGGTCGGAAGGCAACCCGCTCCATCAGGATCGCCGCAGCCGTTGCCGCAGCGATACCCAGGATCACGGCGATCGGGAACGGTATCCCGGCGGCAATGGCAAAAAACATGGCATAGCCGGTGATCGTCATCAGTTCGCCATGGGCGAAGTTGATCAAACCCAAAACGCTGAAAACCATGGCCAGGCCCAGCGCCAGAAGGGCATAGGTTCCCCCCAGGGAAAGTGCATTGATGAATTGCTGAACGAAGATTTCCACGTCGGCTCCCTAGTGCGCGCCCATGTAGGCGCGCTCGACAGCACCAGAACTGCGCAGCTCGGATGCAGCGCCAGACAGCACGACATCGCCCGTCGCCAGAACGCAACCGCGATCTGCGATCTCCAGCGCGAGTTCGACGTTCTGTTCAACCAGAAGAATGGTCGCGCCGCGGTCACGCAGGCGCACAATCAGTTCGAAGATCGTGTCAACGATCTGGGGTGCCAGCCCCAGGGACGGCTCATCCAGCAGAACGATTTTCGGCGAGGACATCATGGCGCGTGCAATCGCCAGCATCTGCTGCTCGCCACCCGACAGAGTGCCCGCAAGCTGATCGCGTCTCTCGGCAAGAATAGGAAACAGGGTCAGCATATCGGCGCGCGTCGCGCTGGTTTCAGCCTTGTCGCGGCGTGACGCCGCGCCAATCGTCAGGTTCTCGGTCACCGTCAGATTGGAAAAGACATGACGGCCTTCCGGGCACAGGGTCATCCCGCGCCTGACAATGCGTTCGGGCGCCTGGCCGGCGACGTTCTCGCCTTCCAGCATGACCCGGCCTTGCGCCACCGGGACCAGCCCCATGACGGCATTGAGGATCGAGCTCTTCCCGGCGCCATTGGCACCGAGAAGAGTCACGATCTCACCATCGCGAACCTCCAGGCTCGCATCCCGCACGGCTTCAATAGCACCGTAACGGACTGCGAGCCCTTCAATCGCGAGAAGGCTACCCTGCTCGATCACGGAGCGGGGATGGTCGAAGGATCAGGCGAATAATCGCCAGCGTGAACACGTTCACCGTCGACAACCATGTTCAAGGCGACAACACGAACCGGCACGCGGTTCTGACCCTTGTAGGTGATCAGACCGGTTGCCACTTCGACGTTCTCGAGGTTGTCCCAGGCATCACGGATGGCAGGACCATCGGTCGAACCCGCTGCTTCGACAGCCGCGGCAATCACCATCATCAGGTCGTAACCTGTCGCGGTGAAGACGGTATCGTTGGGCTCGCCATACTTGGCTTCGTAAGCCATCTCGTAGGCCTCCAGCGGGCTGCCGGGAGAGGCAAAGCCTGCATTGGAGAACACGACGCCTTCAGCAACATCACCCAGACCGAACGTGGTCGGGGAATCGATGCCGTCACTGCCCAGAACCTGGGTCGTGATACCGGCTGCACGAAGCTGCTTGATGAACGCCGGGAAGTCGGGCTCGTACGCCGAGGTCTGGATGACATCGGGTGCCGGATCCAGGGCCTTGATCTTGGTCACCTCAGCCGAGAAATCCTGCTGGCCCATGGTGTATTCGCCAACCGCAACAACGGTGCCGCCCATGGCTTCGAAGGCTTCACCGAAATATTCGGGAAGTTTCTCGGTGTAGGGCGTGTCACGCGACAGCAGGATGTAGGCATTCTCATAGCCCTGCTCACGCGCATAGGACGCCAGAACGGTGCCCTGCAGGTTGTCCGCCGTGTAATTGGAGAACATGTAGGGACCGACAGCGGCCGGCAGTGTCGGGGTCGAGGCGCACGAACTTGCCGCGGGGATTTCCGCAACCTGTGCAATCACACCCGAAGCCACAGCAGGATCGACGTCGCACGAGACGATCATGACGGCAACGCCCCCATCGACCAGTTCCTGTGCGGCGACAGCAGCCTGCGCTGTGTCCGACCGGGTATCCTTGACGATCAAGTTGATCTGCATGCCGTCGACACCGCCGGATGCATTGATCTCGTCAATCGCCAACTGAACGCCCTTAAGTGAAGGCTGGTCATAAGGTGCCAGGTAGCCGGTAAAACCACCGGCATAACCCACGAGCAACTCGTGGTGGCCGGCATTCACCGTCGTCATCGAACTTCCTGCCAGCAATGCGGCAGCAGCCGTTGCTTTCAACAATCCAGGTATTCTCACGGTTCTTCCCTCCCTTGGGTTGAATGCGGTGCGGTCTTGGTGGCCGCCCGCCGTTTTCCCAGATAGGCCTCAATCACGTCGGGATTGGCCTGAACCTCCTCCGGCGCTCCTTCGGCAATAACCTGCCCCTTGTTCAACACCACCACGCGGTCACATAACCGCATGATGAGGCGCAGATCGTGATCGACGACCAGGAGACCCAGACCGCGGCTGTCACGCAGCCCGGCAAGAATTCCCAAAAGATCGTCAGATTCCGTTTCGTTCATGCCTGCCGCGGGCTCATCCAGCAGCAGATAACGCGGCTCAAGCGCCAGCGCACGAGCGATCTCGAGACGCCGTTGCAGACCATAGGCCAGGGTCCCGGCGCGTCGCTCCGCATATTCAGCGACACCCAGTTCCGCCATCAGGGACTGGGCCCGTCGCTGCATCTCGGCCGTTGCCAGTCGCGTGCCACTCGCGGCCAGGGCAGCGATAACGTTGTCGATGCAGGTGAGATGCGTGAAAAGCCGGATGTTCTGGAACGTCCTGCCGACGCGGCGACGCGCAATCATGTGCGCCGGGGTCTGTGTGATGTCGGCACCATCAAGACCAACCGCGCCCTCAGTCACATCCAGCGTGCCCGAAATACAGCCCAACATGGTCGTCTTGCCTGAACCGTTGGGGCCGATCAGGCCCACGATTTCGCCCGGACGCAGTGACATGGTCGCGGTATCCACAGCGCGCAGCCCACCAAAAAGCTTGGAGACGCCCGACACATCAAGCGATCCGTTCTGATCAATGCGGACGGGAGACTCAACGGCGACGTTGTCGGCCTTTTTGAGCCCGAACCAGCGGCGCCAGCCACCGGCCAGTTCCTCGATCTCCCAATAACCAAACAGACCGTCGCGGCGCCAGAAGAGGACTCCGAGGATGGCAAGGCTGAGGCCGATATCTGTCAGACCGAAAACTGTCGGTTCCTCGAACCATGCAGCGTTGATGTGCTCTTCGGATTTGCGCAGGACTTCGATCAGGATGGTCACGACAATGGCGCCAACAACCGCGCCTGACACGCTTGACATGCCCCCTACGATCATCATCACCAGAATGGCGAAGGTGATCTGGAAGTAGAATTCCTTCGGCGAATAGACGCCCAGGAAATGGGCCAGCAAGACGCCGGCAACCGCCGCAATCGCCACACTGACCGTCCAGGTCAGTAGCCGTCGCCCCGGTGCATTGATACCGATTGCGCGTGCCGCTGGCTCATCTTCGCGCGCGGCACGCATTTCGAGTCCTGAGAGAGAGTCACGGAACAGGCGGGCTACAACAATCGTGATACCGACAAAGATCAAGGCGGTTGGAATGTCGATCGTCTTGGGCACCCCGATCAACGCCTGACTGCCGCGTGTGAAATCCCGTGCGCCGACGATTACGCCGTAAACAATGATCAAAAGTCCCAAAGTCGCGATCGCTGCGGAAGGCCCGCCCAGACGCGAGATTGGAATGCCAACCAGGAAACCTATCAACGTGACCAGAACCACGGCGATCAGGCCGGCGGCCAGGAAATGCATCTCGGTGGTGGCCAGCCACGAGGGAAGTTTGTCGAGGAACACGCCTTTCTGGGCAACCGGCATGGTCAGGACACCGGTAATGTGGGCCGCCAGCCCCATGAAGGCGGCATGGCCGAAACTCAAAATACCGGAGTTTCCGGTGAATGTGCTGAAGGCCAGCACCGCAACGGTAAGAATAAGATAGTGGGTGACGGTGCCCTGTGGCGCGCGGCCAAAGGTTTGCCAGGCAATCAGAGAAAAGATCGCAATGGGAACGAAAAGCAGCGCACTCCCGACCAGGGCACCCGGAGCAAACAAACGTCCGATCATGGTGCCGGCCTCATCGGCGCCTGCCTTGTCGGATTGTCCCCCAGAGTCACCGCAGCATCTCTCCCGTTGCATTATCGTTTTGTTGGAAAAAAGCTTAGGGAGCAGCGAACGGCTGCGTCAAGCGCTACGTTACAATATTGACCATTTCGTTTAACTCTGAAACATTTGTTACATGGCCATCAAGACCACGGAAACTAGCGCCGCAATCACCATCGGCGAATTGATCCACCAGCGCACTGCCGACCTGACACCGGCCGAGCGCCGTGTCGCACGCACCCTCTTCTCGACCAACCTGATGGCGGGGTTCGACACGGTCGCCGAACTGGCACAACGTTCACAAGTAAGCGGGCCGACCATTGTGCGGTTTGCCAGCAAGCTGGGCTTTGCCGGCTATCCTGAATTCCAGCGCGCCTTGCGCAGTGACCTCGCAGCACGAATTGATTCGCCTCTGCGCCTCTACGGCAAAAGCAGCCCCGAACAGCCCGGCGGTGAACTGCTGGACCATGTCCGTGATGTTTTTGTTCATGGGCTGGAATCCATGTTCGCCAACTTGCCGCCACCGGAATTCGCAGCCGTGGTCGAGATTCTTGCCGATCGTAAACGACCGGTCTGGATGACCGGTGGCCGCTTTACGCAGGCCTGTGCGGAAATGTTGCAGGCGCACCTCTATCAGTTACGTCCCAACTGCCAGGTCATTGCCTATACGCCCGCCGGGCGGGCCGACGCCCTGCTCGATGTGGCGCGCCGTGATGTCTTGCTGGTCTTCGATGTGCGGCGTTACCAAAAAGACACCATCGCCTTGACCAGAACCGCCAAGGCACAGGGCGCCACGGTCGTGTTGATCACCGACCCATGGCTTTCGCCCATCGCAGACCTTGCCGATCATGTCCTGACGGTCGATGTCGAGGCACCATCGCCTTACGACTCCATGGTGCCGAGCGTCGCCTTGGTCGAAGCGCTTGTCGCCGGCGTGGTCGCAAAGCTGGGCAAGACGACACGCTCGCGTATTTCCAACCTCGAACGTTTGCGCGAGGGTTACACATGGGACGATCAGGCTTTGTCAATCTCGGGAGAGGACGACTGAATCATGGCTAGTGGTGAACTGATCTTGCTTATCTGGAACGATCTCGTGGGGCTGTCACGCACCCGCGGCGTCCCGGTCTCACAATACGAACGGCGCATGGACCACGGGTTGGGCTGGGCGCTTGCCGGCCAGTCCCTCACGCCCTTCGAAGATATTGCCCCCAACCCCTGGGGCCCGCTCGATGAGGTGCGCCAGACCCCCGATGACAGTACGCGCAGACGTGTCGAGTTTTTCGATGGTCTGCCGCCCCTCCACATGGTGTTGTGCAACAGCATGAACACCGATGGCACCCCGTGGGAATGTTGCACACGCAGTTTCATGCAACAGGCACTCGACGACCTCGAGGCCGAGACGGGTCTCAGCCTCCACATCGCCTACGAGAACGAGTTCCTTCTCAGTGGTGAAGGCATGGAATGGGCCGCGCCTTTCTCGATCGATTCGATCCGTCGTGTCGCCCCCTTTGCCGATCTGTGCACCAGCGCCCTGCTTGCCGCCGATGTCGGGCTTGAAACGTTCGAACCGGAATATGGCGTGGGACAATACGAGGTGAGTTGCGGCCCCGCGGTTGGCATCAGCGGTGCCGACCGGGTGGTCATCACGCGCGAGGTCATCCGCGAGGCGGCACGTCAATGCGACATACAGGCGAGTTTCTCGCCAAAACCTGCGCCAGAGGCCGTCGGCAATGGCTGCCACCTGCATCTCAGTCTTTGGGACAAGAACCACAGACCGGTAGGTTTTGATCCCGACGGTCCCGGCCAGATGGGCCCGATTGCAGCCCAGTTTGTCGCCGGCGTACACCGCCATCTCGCCGCACTGACCGCAATCGCGGCTCCCAGCCCTGTCTCTTACTTGCGTCTTGGTCCGCATCACTGGAGTTGTGGTTACGATGCCGTGGGCGTCCAGAATCGGGAAGCGGCTATCCGTATTTGTCCTTCACCGGACAAGAACCCCGAAACCAGAGGCAATGCCTTCAATATTGAGATCCGGTCGACCGATGCGACCGCCAGTCCTTATCTGGCAATCGGAGCCATGATCCGCGCAGGCCTCGAAGGCATCCGCGGGAAACTTCCCGCACCAACCATGATTGACGAAGATCCCGCCGATATGACCGATGCCAGACGTGCCGAACTTGGCATCAATGAACTGCCCGGTTCGCTCGGCGCCGCCCTTGACGCCTTCCATGCCGACACTGTCGCCACGGGATGGTTCACACCGACCATGGTCGAGGCCTATACGGCGGTAAAACGCCTGGAAGCAGCGACCTACGAAGCCTCCACACCTGAACACATGTGCGAAAGGTACGGCCATGCCTATTGACAACATCGCTATCGACGTCCCGCTGATCGATCATCACTGTCACGGCGTCGTACCCCAGGACCTGGACCTCGCGAGGTTCGAAGCCCTGATGAGCGAGAGCTACAAACCTGCACCTGAAGGGACCTCGCAGTTCGACAAACCTCTGGGTCTGATGGTTCGCGGTCAATGTGCGCCGATGCTCGACCTTGAACCGTTCTGTTCCGGAGAAGCCTACGTTGAGCGTCGCCGTGAGCTCGGTGCCGAGGAGGTCAACCGCCGCCTGCTGGGCGCTTGCGGTCTCGACAGCCTGATCGTCGATACCGGGCACCGCAGCGACGCCATTGCTGACGTCCCGATGATGGCCGACCTCAGCGGCAGGCCCGCCCACGAGGTCGTGCGCATCGAGTCCGTGGCCGAACAGGTCGCGCGCAGCGGTGTTTCGGCTGCCGAATTCCCCCAGGCGTTCGCCAACGAACTCGCCGATCGTGCCAAGACTGCCGTCGGCCTCAAGACCATCGTTGCCTATCGGGTCACGTTCGATATCGATCAGACGCCGCCGACCAAAAGTGAAATCGCGCGTGGCACAGATCGCTGGTACAGCGACAACCTGGCCGCCGGAAAAGTGCGTCTGGGCGAGGTCGATGTTGTGCGGCACGGCATCTGGGTTGGCGCGGAACTGTGCCGTGACCTGAAACTTCCGCTGCAGATTCACGTCGGTTTTGGCGACCCCGACATCTATATGCATGCCTGCGACCCGACCCATTTCACCGACTATCTGCAAGCCATGGAAAACTGGCAGGTCAATTGCACCCTGCTCCACAATTATCCGTTCCAGAGGGAAGCAGCCTGGCTCGCCGAGATTTTCCAGAACGTCTACTACGATGTCGGCGTAATTCTCAATTTCGCCGGTCCGCAGGCAGCCAGTGTGATGGGCGAAGCTTTGGAGATGGGCCCGTTTTACAAGCAGCTCTACAGCTCTGATGCGTTTGGTCTGGCCGAGCTTTACTACCTGGGCCAGCTCCAGTTCCGGCGGGTTCTCAAGCAGCACCTCGATCGCTGGATCGCAGACGACATGTGCAATCTGGCGGAAGCCGATCGCATCATCGAGATGATCGCCACCGGTAACAGCCGACGCATTTACGGCAAGATCTAGAAGCGGGTGAATGGCCATGCAGAAGATTGACCCCTCGCGCGACGCTTTGATCGTCGTCGACATCCAAAATGATTTCTGCCCCGGTGGCGCTCTCGCCGTGAGCGATGGTGATGCCGTCGTAGCCGTCGCCAATGCGTTGATTCCCCGCTTTACCAATGTCGTGCTGACCCAAGACTGGCATCCGGCCGGTCACACATCCTTTGCCTCCAGCCATGCCGGACAAGCACCATTCGACCGGATCGACATGTCCTATGGTGGCCAAACCCTCTGGCCGGATCATTGCGTGCAGGGAAGCAACGGGGCTGAATTCCACAGGGACCTCGTGACGAATTCAGCCCATCTGGTCATACGCAAGGGTTACGACAGCGCCATTGATTCCTATTCGGCGTTTTACGAGAACGACCAGACCACTCCGACTGGATTGACCGGATATCTGCGGACATGCGGCATCAGCCGCGTCTTCCTGCTTGGTCTGGCTACGGATTATTGTGTTCACTACAGCACGATGGACGCACGCAAGGAGGGCTTTGACGCCATCGTCATCGAAGATGGCTGCCGTGCGATTGATCTCGACGGATCACTGGCCCGTGCGATGGCAGACATGAAAGCCGCCGAAGTCATATTCAGCACCAGCGAACAGGTTGCCGACTAGAACGACTTCGCAGTGCGAAGCACGGGCGACCAAACCTTCACCAAACAGAGTCAGGCAGTTGGAGCCTTCGCTACATAGGGCACTGCCCGGCGTATGCCGAAAGCCGTGACAAGGCCAAGGAAACCGCCACCCAGCACATAGAGACCGACATTCTGCCAGGACCGGTCAGTCTGCGTCGCCTCTTCATAGATTTCCTCGAAGGTGACCACCGTTCCCTCATTGTAGGGATCATGCTCGACCAGTCCCCAGATCGTCAGCGCGCCATCAGAGTCCGGCACGGCGTCCTTCTCGATCAGGACATCGACCTGGCGGTAAATCCCCAAACGATCGCGAATTTCGACGTATTGTGGGAACTTTGAGTAGTATTTGTACTGGATGTCGTCGTCGCGGTAGAAAAGATACACGATGTCAGTTGCGTCGAGGTCCTTCTTGAGCCGGATGCCGACAACTTCGCCTTCGTACCAGACGAGGTCTTTCTCCGTGGGAGCCTTGGGCTCGTTGAACAAATACAGCGCAGCGCCCACCAGCACCGCGGCGCCGCCCAGAAAATAGAGCCAGCCAGCAAACCATCTCATTGCACCACATCCCAGATTCCGACTCTCATGATAGCACTTTTGTGTTCAGACCGCGTCGGGATCCGGCGGAACATAAAACAATTCAAGATGACCCATTCCGGGCACCAGAGAGGACCACCTGGCAGCACCAAACGTCAGCATCGACAATGCTGAGGTCGGATACTTGCGCTTCAGCCGCTCCAATGCGTCACCATTGGCCGTCATCGCCAGGGTCGTCGCGGTCTGTCGCAAAGACGGTTCATGCCCGACAACCATGACACGTTCGGTCTGATCATCCAGCGTCTTCAACATCTCGATGATACTGCCCGCGTTGGCCTCATAGATTCCGGTTTCGTGCCGTACTTGCGGCAAACCCAGAACCGGCAAAACAATCTCGAGGGTCTGGCGCGCCCGCAATGCTGTCGAACACAACACCAGGTCGCATTCCAGCGCCCGGCCTTCCATCCACTCGGCCAGAGCCGCGGCACGCGCACGTCCCTTGTCCGACAAATCTCGATCATGATCCTCAGACAGGGGGGCAACCCAACTCGACTTGGCATGGCGAAGAAGATAGAGGGTTGTCGGCACGGGTATCATCCTTATGCAGCGTCACGCCATCGCCGCCCGGAGAGACAACAATCCTCCTGACGGCAAATCGCTGCTATAATCGGGCGACCGATCGATTGTGCAAGGTCTAGCACAACCACGCGGTCATCGGGAGTTTCACATGATCGACGACGATCAGCGCACAGAGACAGGAACTGTCGCCGCACAGGATGTGCAGGTTACGGCAGCCCCGGCCCCGTCCTCTGTGCCGTCCCTGATTCTGGATCGCTACATCAACCGCGAACTGAGCTGGTTGGCATTTAATGCCCGTGTCCTTGAAGAGGCGCAAAACGCACAGCACCCATTGCTTGAGCGGCTGCGCTTCCTCTCGATTTCAGCGAACAACCTTGATGAGTTTCAGATGGTCCGCGTCGCGGGCCTGAAGGCCCAGGTCGACGCCCGTGTGACGACGCCAAGCATCGATGGCCTGACACCAAGGCAGCAGCTTGAGGAGATTTCCGAACAATCCAGCCACCTGATCGCAGACCAATATGCGGCTTGGCGTGATCTGCGCGGAGCACTTCGCGACGAAGGCGTCAGCGTCATTGAAGAAGGTGAACTGACAGATGCCGACCAGGCCTGGCTGGCGGAATGGTTCGATGAAGAAATTCTGCCTGTTCTGACACCGGTCGCGATCGATCCGGCCCATCCCTTCCCGTTCATTCCAAATTTCGGATTCGGCCTCGTACTCGAACTGCTTCGCGCCAAGCAGGATGAACCGGTCTACGCCATTATTCGGTTACCGCAACAATCCGATCGCTTTATCGCCCTGCCCGGAGACGGTCATCGCTTCCTGCCCCTCGAGCAGGTCGTTCGGATTCATCTCAAACGTTTGTTCCCCGGGTTCAAGCTGATGGGGTTGGGTTACTTCCGGGTCGTTCGCGATAGCGAAATCGAGATCGACGAGGAGTCGGAAGACCTCGTGCGTCACTTCGAAAGCGCCTTGAAACGCCGTCGTCGCGGGAGCGTCATCGAACTTGTGGTCGATCAGGTCATGCCCACCGAGTTGCGTGGCTTCCTGATGGATCGGCTACGCGTCGATCCCGACGATGTCACCGAAGTCGATGGCGAAATTGGCCTTGCGGACCTCAGCCAACTCATTGTCGGTGACCGCCCGGATCTTCTTTTCGAACCTTATGCGGCCCGGTTTCCCGAGCGCATCCGTGATTTCGGAGGCAACTGCTTCGATGCGATCCGCGACAAGGACATTATCGTCCATCATCCCTTCGAGAGCTTTGATGTTGTCGTGCAGTTCCTTCAGCAGGCTGCACAGGACCCGGCCGTGGTCGCGATCAAGCAGACGCTTTATCGCACCAGCGAAGGTTCACCCATTGTCAAAGCCCTGATCGAGGCGGCTGAAGCCGGAAAGTCGGTTACTGCAGTGATCGAGTTGAAGGCCCGGTTTGACGAGGAGGCCAACATTCGATGGGCACGCGATCTCGAGCGTGCCGGGGCGCAGGTGATCTACGGCTTCGTTGACCTTAAAACCCACGCCAAGATATCGCTGGCCGTTCGCCGCGAGAGCGGACGCCTGGTCAGTTATGTTCACTTCGGTTCGGGCAACTATCACCCGATCACGGCCAAGATCTACACGGACCTTTCCCTCTTTACCGCTGACCCCGCGCTGTGCCGCGATGCCAACCGCATCTTCAACTATCTGACCGGCTACATCCGGCCGCGCAATCTCGAGGAAGTCGCGATGGCGCCGCTATCGATGCGCCAACGTCTGACCGATCTGATCGGCACGGAAGCAGAGAACGCCAGAGCAGGAAAACCTGCCGCGATCTGGGCCAAGATGAATTCGCTGGTCGATCCCGATCTGATCGAGCTTCTCTATGAAGCATCACAGGCCGGTGTGCAGATCGATCTGGTGTTGCGCGGAATTTGCTGCCTGCGACCAGGCGTCGCGGGGCTGTCGGAAAACATCCGGGTCAAAAGCATCGTCGGACGTTTCCTCGAGCATTCTCGCATCTTCTGTTTTGCCGATGGTCATCCGCTCCCCTCGCCCCGCGCCAAGGTCTACTTTTCTTCGGCCGACTGGATGCCCCGCAACATTGACCGGCGTGTCGAAACCATGGTGCCGATCAAAAATGCTACGGTGCACCGTCAGGTTCTTGACCAGATCGTGGTCGCGAACCTGCGCGATGTCGAACAATCCTGGATGCTGGGCCCCGATGGATCCTATGCAAGGTTGCCCAGGGGAGAAAACGCCTTCAGTGCACATCGCTTCTTCATGACGAATCCAAGTCTCTCGGGACGTGGCAGCGCACTGCAGAAACAAATTCTTAAGGGCAATGTCGCGGTCGAAAACAGAGAATGAGTACACGCATGTCCGTTAAGTTGACGGCGACATCCGAACAACGCCTGGGCGTCATCGACATCGGATCGAACTCGATCCGGCTTGTCGTCTATGACCGGCTTAGCCGCGCACCGTTACCTATCGTGAACAACAAGGTCGTGGTCGGGCTTGGCACCGATGTCGAACGGCTCGGCCGGTTGAGCGATTCAGCGTTCTGGCGGGCAGTCGACGCGATCGATGCTCTGGTCAGAACGGCACAGGACGTCCCGGTCAGCAATCTGGCCTTGCTGGCGACCGCAGCGGTGCGCAGTGCCGAGAATGGCGAAGAATTCTGCAGAACGGTCGAAGTCAAGACAGGCTGTATCGTCACGACTTTGAGCGGGGATGAAGAAGCCCGACTATCAGCGTTGGGCGTGGTCTCGGCCGTTCCAGATTTGACCGGCGTTGTCGGCGACCTGGGTGGCGGCAGCCTGGAACTGGTGGCGTTGCGTAACGGCGAGATTGTCGAACAGACATCACTCAACATCGGCCCGCTACGCCTGATCGAACGTACCGGCGGCAAGCTCGACGATGCAGCCAAGGTAGTCGATAAATCCATCGATCAGGTGGACTGGTTGCGCGACTGGCGCGGCCTTCCCTTTGTCGCAGTTGGTGGTGCCTGGCGCGCGATTGCGAGACTTCACATGGCCCAGCACGATTATCCCCTGCAGATCGTCCACGGCTATCACATGGCTCGCCGTGAGGCGCGGGACTTTACGGAAATGCTCGAACACTTCGGGCAGGAAACGATTGCCCAGATCCGAACCATTTCATCCAAACGCGCCGAAACACTGCCCTGGGGTTCGATCGCACTCGACAGATTGACTGCCACCCTGAAACCAAGCGAGTTGATCTTTTCGGCACATGGTCTGCGCGAAGGCCACCACTTCCAGATGCTTGATCGAGCAACTCAGGCGCAAGATCCCCTGCTCTCGGCTTGTCGCGAACTGGCCAGCCAGCATCGGCGGTTCTCGGATGCTTCCAATGCCTTGGTGGCCTGGCTGGAACCGATCGTCGGACACCTCGAGAACGGCGATCCCAAACTGGTCCGTGCGACCTGCATGCTCGCCGATATAGCGTGGAGCGAACATCCCGAATATCGCGCCGAACAGGCGATGCTGCGGGTCCTCCGGATGCCGTGGTCGGTCCTGGACCACATCCAGCGGGCTTTCCTTGGGTTGGCTGTCTTTGTTCGCTATGGCGGGTCCGGCAGTTCCAAGCAGGCGGCCGTCTGTCATCGACTGCTGGACGACGCAGCTGCCCGTGACGCCAAATCACTCGGTAAGGCGCTGCGCCTTGCTCTCGAAATATGTGCGGGACGTGGCCAGATCCTGGCAGCGACGCCAATAGAATATCTCGACAAATCACTGCACTTGACCCTGGAACCCAGCGCCATGATTGCTTCAGTGAACAAGGTCGAGCGTTATGCCAACTCCCTCGGCCGTGCCCTGGGGCGTCCTGTCGAAGTGATCTCGGTGGTCAGCGAATCCATCGAAAAGAAGAAGGCCGCCGGCTAGAGCGGATATGCTCCAAGCCGACGGCCTTGCTTCATCGTTCAGCAGAACGAAGGTCAGTCCTTGCCGTTCCAGGAACCGTCGCGGACCAGTTCGTCAGCAACCTCCTTGACCGCCGTAGCCATGATGTCGAACATGTCGTCGACTTGGGCCTTGGTGATGATGATCGGCGGCGAGAAGACACACTGGCTCCACATCGGGCGCAAAATCAGGCCATTTTCCTGGCACTTCTGATCGATCTTCTTGCCGACGCTGAGGTTCTCGTCGAAGGCTTCTTTGGTTGTCTTGCTCTGGACGCACTCGAGGCAACCCATCATGCCGACACCACGGGTGTCGCCCACCATGGGCATATCGGCGAGTGAGTTCAGACGCTCCTGAAAATACTCACCCGTGACCTGAGCGTGTTCCATCAGGCCATCACGTTCCATGATCTCGATGTTTTTCAGGGCTGCGGCCATCGCCACGGGGTGGCCTGAATAGGTGAAGCCCATCGAGAAGGTCGCCGACTCACCGGACTTGTCGATGATGTCCTGATGCAGGCGTTCGGAAATCGCCGTCAGACCGGCAGGGATGTAACCGGAGGTGAAGCCCTTTGCCGCAGTCAGGATATCGGGAACCACATCGAAAACCTCTTCAGAAGCGAAGAAATGCCCCATGCGGCCGAAGCCCGTCACGACCTCATCGGAGATGTAGAGGATTTCGTGCTTGTGGCAGACGTCGAGGCAGGCCTTCTGATAACCCTTGGGCGGCACGATCAC
>JABIUG010000508.1 GCA_018700655.1 Rhodospirillaceae bacterium
CCATGGACGCGGGCAATGCCGTCACCCACGGAGAGAACACGGCCAACCTCGGCGACTTCGGCTTCAGTGCCAAAATTCGCAATCTGGTCTTTAATGATCGAAGAGATTTCGGCGGCGCGGATATCCATCAGCCAGCCCCTTTCATCGCAAGCTCAAGGCGTTCAAGTTTGGTGCGGATCGAGCTGTCGAGCATGCGCGATCCAATACGGACAACCAGTCCGCCCAGAAGGTCGGGATCGACCTCTGTTTCGACCGCAACGTCGCGGCCGACAATGTCTTTGAGTGTGGCACGCAGCTTGTCGAGCTCACTATCGCTCAGCGCGCGTGCCGACGTCACCTCCGCCGTGGTCTCACCGCGATGGGAGGCCAGCAGGCGCAGGTAATCGGAAATAATGGTATCGAGCACAAACAGGCGGCGCTGCTGTGCCAGCAGGGCCACGGTGTTGCGCGTCAGGTTATGGGCCTGCATCGCATCCATAATCGCCGCCATGGCGCGACCCTGCTCGTCGCGCGACAGCACAGGGCTGTCGACCAGACGGCGCAGGTCTTCGGATTCGGCAAGCGCACCGGACAAGCCACGCAGATCGCCGGCGACCTCGTCGAGCTGCTTTGCTTCTGTAGCAAGCTCAAACAAGGCACGCGCGTAACGACCCGAAAGGCCGGTGACTACGCTATCGTCGTTGGCCAAGAGAGAAGCCCTCGTTTCGCCGGTTAAAGGTTTGTTAGCGTTGGGTTTTTCGGTTTCCTGAAACATGCTCGAAAAGCATGTCCCAACCCCCAGGCGCTAGGCCGCGGCGGTGGTAACACAGGGTTTTGGGGCTTGCAACAAGAGTCCGGCACAGCACGCCGGAACCGAGCATAAAGCCTAGGAAAACCTAGAGAAAACTCAAGGGATCAACATCGATCTGGAGGCGCAGGCTGCCTTTGAGCTGAACCGGCTCCAGCCAGGTCCGCAAAGCGGCCTGAATGTTGACCTCACGGCCCGCCTTCACAAGCAGGCGCCAGCGGAAACGGCCGCGCAACAGGGAAAGCGGCGCAGGGGCCGGGCCAAAGGTCACGAGATCACGGCCGCGCGGGGCGTTTCGGGCCAGATCATGAGCGAGCCGGCGGACCTGCTCTTCGTTGGTTCCAGACAGCACGATCCCCGCCAGACGGCCGTAAGGTGGCATGCCGGCTTCCTGCCGCCCTTCCTTTTCACGCGCCAGAAAGGTCTCGCGGTCGCCCGAAACCAGGGCCCGCATCACGGGATGGCGTGGCTCGTGGGTCTGGAGCAGCACGCGACCGGGCCGGTCCTCGCGTCCGGCACGCCCTGCAACCTGGTGCAGGAGTTGCCAGGTGCGCTCCATCGCGCGCGGATCGCCGCCATCGAGCCCCAGATCGGCGTCGACCACGCCGACCAGGGTCAGCATGGGAAAATGATGGCCCTTGGCCGCGACCTGGGTGCCGATCAGGATATCGAGTTCGCCCCTTTCGATCCGGCCGACCAGTGCGGCTACATCATCGGGCCCGAGCAGGGTGTCGGACGCCATGATCTCCATGCGGGCATCGGGGAACCTTTCCGCGACTTCCTCGGCCAGGCGTTCTACACCCGGGCCGCAGGCAACCAGCGAATCGCTGTCATGGCATTGCGGGCAGGCTTCCGGGCGCGGACTCCAGATGCCGCAGTGGTGGCACTGCAATCTCGCCCGGTGGCGATGTTCGACCAGCCAGGCCGAACAGTTGGGACATTCCAGCCGGTGCCCGCAGGTGCGGCATAGGGTGAGCGGCGCATAACCACGCCTGTTGAGGTAAAGCAGGGATTGTTCACCCGCCTCCAGGCAAGCCTGCATGGCTTTGACCAATGTGGGCGAAAGCCAGTGGCCCCGTTCGGTTCCCGCCCCGGTCATGTCGACCGTGGTGACATCAGGCATCGAGGCACCGCCATGGCGGACGGGCAGGAAGATGTGGCGATAACGACCCTTGTCGACATTTGCCAGGGTCTCGAGCGACGGCGTCGCCGAGCACAGGACAATCGGAATCTGCTCCAGGCTGGCACGGACCACCGCCATGTCCCGGCCGTGATAACAGACGCCGTCGTCCTGTTTATAGGAACCATCGTGTTCCTCATCGACCACCATCAGGCCGAGATCACAGAACGGCAGGAAGAGTGCGGATCGCGCACCGACCACGACCTTCACTTCACCGGTCGCGACGCCACGCCAGACATCGCGCCGCAGTCGACGCGGCACATCGGAATGCCAGACGGCGGGAGCAACACCAAAGCGCTCTTCGAAACGGGCCAGAAACTGCACACTCAGAGCGATCTCGGGCAACAGGACCAGAACCTGGCGGCCCTGCTCAAGCACCCGGGCCAGAGCGTCAAAATAGACCTCGGTCTTGCCCGAACCGGTCACACCTTCGAGCACGAGTGTTTCGAAGGTCTTGGCCGCAACAGCCTGGCCAAGGGTTTCGGCTGCGGCCTGTTGCTCGGACGAAAGGTCTGGCCGTGCGACCGTCGGGTCAGGCACGGCAAAAGAAGGGCGATGTGGCAGAACGACCTCTTCCAGACAACCTGCCGCGATCAGGCCCTTGGGAACGGAACTCGCGACACTAGCGACCAGCGCGATCTCGCGTGCCGGCCGCGCCATTCCGTCGGCCATCAGATCAAGCACACGCCGGCGCGCCGGTGTCATGCGCTCGGGCGCGTCGCCGGCAAGGCGCAGAGCCCGGAGCGGCACCGGCGGATCAAACGCTTCAGGCACACGCAAAATCATGCGCAGAACCAAGCTTTCATGTGAAACCGTGTAACGTGCGACCCAGCCGATGAACGCGCGCAGCGATTCCTTCAGGGGCGGCACGTCCTTGATTTCGGCGATCGCGCGCAGGCGTTCGCTCGCGACCTCTCCGCTTCCTTCGCCCCAGACCACGCCGGTCACCAGGCGCGCACCCAGCGGCACACGCACGATCGAACCCACTTCCACATCGTTCTCCTGGGGAACGGCGTAGTCATAGGGACTTGGAACCAGCAGCGGCAGCAGCACCTGGACGGTTTTTGCCGGTGCTTCATCGGCTGGTGATGTGGCGTCGACCTTTGGCATCCGCTACACTTTGGCACGGCTTGGCCGCACCGCAACGTTGCGCGGGCAGAACAAG
>JABIUG010000509.1 GCA_018700655.1 Rhodospirillaceae bacterium
CCAAGCTGCCGCTGTTCGACATCAACGAACGCCAGGCGCTGCGCCAGACCATTCACGACGATCTCCACGCTCATGAGAACGATGATTCGTTTCCCATGAAACCCCAGAAGATCCTGAATGATGTCCGGGCGTTCCTTGACCCGGAAGATATCCTTCTTTCCGATGTCGGAGCGCACAAGATGTGGGTTTCGCGTTACTACCAGTGCGACGAACCCAACACATGCCTGATCTCGAACGGTTTCTGTTCCATGGGTTTTGCCTTCCCGGCGAGCATGGGCGCGAAATACGCCTTCCCCGACCGGCGCATCCTCTCGGTCTGCGGCGATGCCGGTTTCCTGATGAATGTGCAAGACCTCGAGACTGCGGTGCGCAAGCGCCTCAACGTTGTCTCGTTGATTCTGCTTGATGGCGAATACGGCTTGATCAAGTGGAAGCAGCAGAACCAGTTTGACGGCCATCACAGCGACCTGGCCTTCAACAACCCTGATTTTGCGATGCTGGCTCAATCGTTTGGCGCATGGTCCAAGGTCCTGACCGCGCCGGAACAGTTGACGCCCGCCTTGGAAGAGGCTTTTGCCCAGGAAGGCCCGGCGCTGATCGCCGTGCCGGTCGACTATGCCGAAAACAGGAAGTTGACCAAACGTCTGGGTGATCTGCAGTTCACGATCTAGGCAAACTGGGCCAGACAGGATAGGTAGGTCTCCACAAACACGAGGCCTGTCTGTTGATCGTTGAACTCGGACATTTCGCGCTCATCCTGGCGTTTTGTGCGGCTCTTGTGCAGGGCAGCGCGCCGCTTTGGGGCGCCTGGCGTGGCCATGCCGGCCTGATGGCGCTCGCACCCGGTGCGGCGCTCGCCCAGGCGGTGTTGATCCTCATCGCCTTTGCCGCGTTGACCTGGGCGCATGTTGTCTCCGACTTCTCTGTCCAGAACGTTTTCGAAAACTCCCATTCGCTCAAACCGATGCTCTACAAGGTCTCCGGGGTATGGGGAAACCACGAGGGTTCGCTGCTGCTCTGGGTCCTGATCCTGGCCCTGTTCGGCCTGGCGGTGGCATTTCTGGGCGGCAATCTGCCTGTTACGCTGCGCTCGCGTGTGTTGGCGGTGCAGGGGCTGATTGCGGTCGGATTTCTCGCTTTTTCTCTGTTCACCTCGAATCCGTTTCTGCGGCTTGATCCGGCACCGCTCGACGGCCAGGACCTCAACCCGCTGCTGCAGGACCCCGGTCTGGCGTTCCATCCGCCGTTTCTTTATCTCGGTTATGTCGGTTTCTCGATGACCTTCTCCTTTGCGGTCGCCGCGCTCCTCGAAGGCCGGGTCGATGCCGCCTGGGCACGCTGGGTGCGGCCATGGACGCTCGCCGCCTGGGTCAGCCTGACCCTGGGCATCGCGATGGGAAGCTGGTGGGCTTATTACGAACTGGGCTGGGGTGGCTGGTGGTTCTGGGACCCTGTCGAAAATGCCTCGTTCATGCCCTGGCTTGCAGGGACGGCGTTGCTCCATTCGGCGATCGTGACCGAAAAGCGTGGTGCGTTGAAAAGCTGGACCGTCCTGCTGGCGATCATCGCCTTTTCGCTCAGTCTGCTTGGCACCTTCCTGGTGCGCTCGGGCGTGTTGACCTCGGTCCATGCGTTCGCGACCGATCCGACCCGTGGCGTTTTCATCCTGCTGCTGCTGATCGTAGCAATCGGCGGATCGCTGGCGCTCTATGCCTGGCGCGCGCCGACCCTGAAAGCCGATGGCTTGTTCGCGCCGATCAGCCGGGAAGGCGCCCTGGTGCTGAACAATCTGCTACTCGCCACCGCGTGTTTCACGGTTCTGGTCGGGACCCTTTATCCCCTGTTCCTGGATGTGATCGGCGGCGGCAAGATTTCGGTCGGCCCACCCTATTTTGAACTGACCTTCATCCCGCTCATGGTCCCGCTGCTTCTGGCTCTGGCGGTCGGCCCGCTGATGCCCTGGAAACGTGCTGATCTCAGGGGTGTGCTCTCGCGCATGAAGGCCGTCTGTGCTTTTGCGCTGGTGGTATGGGGTTTGGCCTGGTGGTTTTCGACCGGTGCTTCGCCTTTGCCTGCCTTCGGCATTGCCCTTGCGACCTGGATCGCCGTTGCGGTCGGGTTGGAATATGCCGAGCGCATTCAGCTTTTCAGGATGCCGCTTGGCCAGAGTTGGCGCCGTGCCCGTGGCCTGCCGCGTGCGGCCTATGGCATGAGCGTCGCCCATCTGGGCATGGCCGTGCTGGTTGCAGGGGTCACGGCGTCATCGTCCTGGCAATCCGAAGTGATCCGCGCGATGGCGCCCGGCGAGAGTCAGGATATCGCCGGTTACACCATCACCTTTGAAGGAACGCGCCAGGTCAACGGTCCGAACTACAGTGCCGAGCGGGGACAGTTCCGGATTTTTCGGGGTGGCGAAGAGATCGCCGTGATGGAGCCGGAGAAACGCCAGTTTTTCGTCCAGACCATGCAGACCACCGAAGCCGCGATCCGGACCAACCTGTTGGGTGATCTCTACGTCGTGCTTGGTGATCGTGCCGAGAGTGGCGCCTGGGCCGTGCGGCTCTACTACAACCCGCTTGTCCCCTGGATCTGGGGCGGCTGCCTGCTCATGGTGTTCGGCGGTTTGATCAGTCTGAGCGACCGCCGCCTGCGCCTGGCCATTCCCAAGCGGCGCCCGGCCCCGTCACAAGCCCAGCCACAACCGGCATGAAACACTGGTCTGTCCTGGTATTTCTGGTGGTGTTGTCCTTCGGACAGGCCGTTGTGGCCGTGCAGCCCGACGAGATCCTTGATGACTCGGTGCTTGAGCAAAGGGCGCGCGCACTGAGCGCTGATCTGCGCTGCCTGGTCTGCCAGAACCAGTCGATCGACGATTCCGATGCACCGCTTGCCCGTGATCTGCGCCTGCTCCTGCGCGACCGCCTCGTCGCCGGGGACAGCGATACCGAGGCGATCGACTACATTGTCGACCGTTATGGCGATTATGTTTTGCTCAAACCACCGTTCAACCTTTCGACCCTGTTGCTGTGGGCAACACCTTTGCTTGCGCTGCTTGCGGGGATCTTGCTCATCGTCGTGATCCTGCGGCGGCGCGTGCAGGTTGTGCCGACGGTTGAACCCGAACTTTCAGCCGCAGAGAAAAAGAGACTCAAGGCAATCCTGGAGCGCGCCACGTGATCTGGATCGTGATGGGAATTCTTGCCGTTGTGGCGGTGGTTTTGCTGGTGTTGCCGGTCGTCCGGCGTTCCGGGCAGGCTGCAGGAGGTGGCCTGGCGGTTTACCGCGACCAGTTGACCGAACTGGAAGCCGAATCCGCCGCCGGTCTGATCGATGGTGAGGCGGCCGCGACCGCCAAACGAGAAATAGAACGGCGCATCCTGGCCGAAGCCGACCGTACGGGGTCGGCAAAGAACCGCTTGGTCGTGTCTTCGTTCTGGCCGCTGACGCTGGCGAGTCTACTGGTTGTTGGCCTTGGCGGCTGGATCTATACCGAGATCGGTTCGCCTGGCCTCGGGGACCTGCCCCTCTCGAGCCGCAGCGATGTGGCGCAAACTGAAGACGACAGCGAGCTGGCGCCTCTGATCCTGCGGGCCGAAGGTCGTGTCGGCGACAACCCGTTCGATCTCGAGGGCTGGGTCCTGCTTGCCAACACCTATGCCTTTGCCAACCGCTATGATGATGCGGCGCGCGCCATGGCCGAAGCAGTTGCGCTCGACATGAACGTTGCCGCGAACCTTTCGCGTTACGGCGAGTTTGTCACGTTGTCTCGTGGCGGTGTCGTCACGCCGGCCGCGCGCGTCGCCTTTGCCCAGGCACAGAACCTCGATTCCTCCGAACCGATCGCGCGTTATTACGAAGGCGTGGCGCGAGCCCAGGACGGCGATGTCGCCGGTGCGCTGGTCGTCTGGCGCGCCCTGATGGCGAAATCGTCTGCCGATGCACCCTGGCTGGAACAGCTCGGGCGCCACATCACCGAGGCCGAGGCCCAGATCGGCGCGTTAACTCTGGCGAGCGAGCCAGAGGGTTTGTCCGGCCCGACCGAAGAAGACATCGCCGCGGCGGCCGAGATGGCGCCCGATGCGCAGCTCGAGATGATCCGGAGCATGGTCGACGGATTGGCAGAGCGTCTTGAGGACGAACCTGACAATCTC
>JABIUG010000510.1 GCA_018700655.1 Rhodospirillaceae bacterium
CCATCAGGCTTCGCTGCTGACCAGCAGCGATCCAGATCGGTTTCGTCGTCGGTACCCTGTCCAGTGTTTTCCTGGGTCTGGCCGACCGGCTCGATCCTCGTCGGTTTTTTATGGCTTCGGCACTGATCGCCGCGATCGCCAATTTTGGTTTGCTCATCGTGCCGCCCGATTCCTTCACCACCATCGTTCTGCGCTTCATCACGGGCGCCTGCATGGCGGGCGTCTATCCCGTCGGCATGAAGATGGCAGCCGGCTGGGCCGATCGTGACCTCGGCCTCCTGGTGGGCCTGCTGGTCGGCGCGCTGACCCTGGGATCTGCTTCGCCGCATCTCTTCAACGCACTGGGCGGCATCGACTGGCGTTTCACGATTGGTGCAGCATCGGTTGCGGCCCTGATCGCAGCGTTCGGGATTAGCACCGTGCAGCTCGGGCCCAAACATGGCCGGTCGGCGCGTTTCGAACCCAGGGTCGCGCTGGAGGCCTGGACGATCAAGCCGCTGCGTCTGGCCAATCTGGGTTATCTCGGACACATGTGGGAGCTCTACGCCATGTGGGCATGGCTGGGCGTCTTCCTCGACGCCAGCTTCCGCCTTTCCATGAGCGAAAGCGACGCCGCCCTGTGGGCCCGCTTCGGCACCTTTGCGACGATGGGCTTGGGCGGATTTGTCGGCTGCCTTGCGGGCGGTCTGTTTGCCGACCGGCTGGGCCGCACGACCCTCACTATGGCGGCCATGACGATCAGCGGGGCTTGCGCGGTTGGTGTCGGGTTTCTGTTTGGTGGCGCACCCTGGCTGCTGCTTGCCGTCTGTTTGATCTGGGGCATCAGCGTGATAGCCGATTCCGCCCAGTTCTCGGCCAGCATTACGGAACTTTCCGACAAGGACCATGTCGGCACGATGCTAACCCTGCAAACCTGCCTTGGGTTTATGCTCACCATGATCACGATCCACCTGATGCCGATCCTGGTTGATGGCGTCGGCTGGACCTATGCCTTAAGCATTCTGGCGGCCGGGCCGGTAATCGGGGTCATTGCGATGGGCCGCCTGCGGCTCCATCCCGACAGCACGAAACTCTCCGGCGGCAAACGCTAGTTTCCTCCGGTTTACCCCAAAGGCACCATTTCGGAGGCCAATTCGAGCCAAAGCATGCATCCAGACGCAGTTTTCGCAGAAATTAGACTTCCGGGGCTGGACTCGATTGCAGCGAATCGTTACACGCGCGTCACTGATCTCACCATAGAGAGAGTGGACGAATCGGAGAGGCACCAGGCCGCCCCGCGTCGTCTGACGTTCGCCAGGAGTTCGAATTATGGGTCGTGTCGCCCTTGTGACCGGAGGCAGCCGCGGAATCGGCGCCGCTATTTCAGCCGCCCTCAAGGAGGCCGGTTACACCGTTGCCGCCAACTATGCCGGTAATGACGAAGCCGCACGCGCCTTCAGCGCCGAAACCGGCATCGCCGTCTTCAAATGGGATGTATCCGACCACGCAGCTTGCGCTGCCGGGGTCGCTCAGGTTGAAGAGCAGCTCGGCGGCATTGACGTGCTGGTCAACAACGCCGGCATCAGCCGCGACGGTTTCCTGCACAAGATGCCGGAGGAAAACTGGGACTTGGTGATCGATGTCGACCTCAATTCCTGCTTCCACATGAGCCAGGCCGTCTTGAACGGCATGCGCGGGCGCGGCTTCGGACGCATTGTCAGCATCAGTTCAATCAACGGTCAGGCCGGCATGATGGGCGTGGTGAATTATGCCGCGGCCAAGGCCGGCATGCTCGGTTTTACTAAGGCGCTGGCCCTGGAGAACGCTTTCAAGGGCATCACCGTCAACGCGATCTGCCCGGGTTACGTCAAGACCGACCTGATCGCCCATGTCAGCGACGAGGTGATGGGTGCAATCGTCAAGCGCATTCCGGTTGGCCGCATCGGCGAACCTGAAGAGATCGCGCGCTGCGTTACCTTCCTGGCGGCCGATGACGCCGGTTTCATCACCGGCTCGACACTTTCGGTCAACGGCGGCGCCTATATGGCGTAATACCGTTGTAGGGCTTGCCAAACCCGCCGGGTTTGGTTCACCTGCATGCCATGCCTGACGATCTGTTTGATCCCCATCACTACCAAGCCGTCCGCCGGCCCGTTCTGGAGGCCAGCACGCTGCCGGCATGGTGCTACACGGACCGCGATTTCTTCGCCCGCGAGCGGACACGCATCTTCGCGCGCGGCTGGCAGTTCGTCGGGCGCATCGAGGAAGTTCCGGTCTCAGGCTATCTGTCGGTCGAGACGGTCGGCGGGCCGGTCCTGCTGGTGCGCGACGGCGAGGGCGAGCTCCGCGCCTTTGCCAATAGCTGCCGTCATCGTGGCGCCCGTCTGGCCAGAGGGTCCGATAGCTGCGCGCGGCTGGTCTGCCCCTATCATGCCTGCAGCTATCGGCTC
>JABIUG010000511.1 GCA_018700655.1 Rhodospirillaceae bacterium
ACCTTCCTGCAGCGCGCCTATGATCAGGTCGTGCACGACGTCGCGATCCAGCGGCTGCCGGTCCGATTTGCGATCGATCGCGCTGGTCTGGTCGGCGCGGATGGCCCGACCCATGCAGGTGCCTTTGATGTCACCTATCTCGCCACCCTTCCCGGTTTCGTAACGATGGCAGCCGCCGATGAACTGGAACTGATGAACATGGTCGCAACCGCGGCCCAGATCGATGATGGCCCCTCTGCCGTGCGTTATCCCCGTGGCGAGGGCGTAGGACTTGAACTTCCCCATCGTGGAACGCCCATGGAAATAGGACGGGGGAGAATCATGCGCGAAGGAACAACCATTGCCCTGCTGTCGCTGGGAACCAGGCTGCAGGAATGCCTGATTGCCGCCGACGAACTGGCAACCCGGGGATTGTCGACTACCGTGGCCGATGCCCGGTTCTGCACCCCTCTGGACACCGATCTGGTCACACGCCTGGCGCGTGAGCACGAGGTCCTGATCACGGTCGAGGAAGGTTCGATCGGCGGGTTTTCGGCCCATGTACTCAATCATCTTGCCAAGAACGACCTGCTTGAAGGTGGCCTCAAGGTGCGCCCGATGGTTCTGCCGGCAAGTTTCATCGACCAGGCCAAGCCACAGGATATGTACGACGAAGCCGGGCTCAATGCCCCTCAGATCGTCGATACGGCCCTGGCCGCTCTTGGCCGCGACCTCTCGGAAACACCCGCGCGCGCTTGACGCGGTGAACCCCGATGAGGATCGCAACGCTCTTGAGCGCAGCGGTCCTAGCCTGGACCGTCTGTACCACCATCTCGTCGCAAGCTCGCGCCGAAGACGGCATCTTCAACCTTTCCGAGGTCGATTGCCTCACACTCAACATGTACTGGGAAGCGCGCGGTGAAGGCGAGATCGGGCTGCGCGCGGTCGCCCATGTCACGCTCAACCGAGCCAGGAGTTCCCTCTTTCCCGATTCGCTCTGTGGCGTGGTCGCGCAAGGCGGCCAGAACGCCAATGGCGGCGCCTGCCAGTTCAGCTGGTGGTGCGACGGCCTTGATGACTGGCCCTATGACATGGCCATGTGGCGCGCGGCCCACTCGATTGCGCGCAAGGTCATGCTGGGACGCGATTTGGACCCCACCGGCGGCGCGCTCTGGTATCATGCCGATTACGTCACGCCCTATTGGGCCAGTTCCTACATGCAGACCGTCCAGATCGGCCCTCACATATTCTACCGCTAGAATGGACGACGCCGACACGGAATTGCTTTGCGAATCCGTTTGAACCTGATTTGCTCGGGCCCATGAAGACACCGAAACGAGTCCGGATCGATCAACTCCTCGTCGCGCGTGAGCTGGCCGAGGACCTCACACGCGCCCGGGCACTGATCATGGCAGGCCTTGTGTTCAGCGGTGAGGTCCGGATCAACAAACCTGGCCAGCAGATTCTTCCCGATACCGAGATCGACGTGCGCGGGCGTGATCATCCGTGGGTTTCACGCGGCGGCCTCAAGCTCGATCATGCCCTGAATGCCTTTTCGATCGACGTCAGCGGCAGACGAGGCCTGGATCTCGGGGCTTCTACCGGCGGCTTCACCGATGTCCTGCTGCAGCGTGGCGCCTGCCATGTCACCGCAGTGGATGTCGGCCATGGCCAGCTTGCCTGGTCCCTGCGCCAGGACGACCGGGTCATCGTGCTGGAAAAGACCAATGTGCGCGCACTCGATGCGGTGCTTTTACCCGAACCACCCGAGATTGTGGTCGGAGACCTCTCCTTTATCTCGCTCAAGGTTGCGCTACCGGCCGCATTGGAACTGGCCGCCCCCGGCGCCGTTCTGGTTGCTCTGATCAAACCACAGTTCGAGGCCGACCCCGAACAGGTCGGCAAGGGCGGGATCATCCGCGACGCCGCCGTGCACCAGTCGGTCTGCGATGAAATCAGCACGTGGATTGAACGCGACATCGGCTGGGCCCTGATCGGCATCACCAACAGCCCCGTCAGCGGCGCCGACGGCAACCGCGAGTTCCTGATCGCCGCCAGAAAACCTGCCTGACGAAAACGTTCAGCCGGCTATTTTCGAACCGGCCCTGATTTCTCGTTTTCGTCATACATCATGAAGACCGAGATCAGGATCAGCGCGATCGAGACGACCACGATGACTGTGCCGATGGCATTGATCTCGGGCGTGATGCCGCGCCGGATGACCGACCAGATATACATCGGCAGGGTGTTGTCGCGCCCGGTCAGGAAGAAGGTCACGGGGATCTCGTCGAACGACAGCGTGAACGAGATCAGCGACGAGCCGATGATCGCCGACTTGATGTTAGGCAGGGTGACAAAACGAAAAGTCTGCCACGGCGTCGCGCCAAGATCGGCCGAAGCCTCTTCGATCCTGCGATCGAAACGCTGCAGACGCGCAAAGACATTGGTCACCACGATCGCGGTCAATGCCGTGCCGTGGCCGACGATGACCGTCCACATGCTGAGCTGGATATCGACTTCACGAAAGAAGGTCAGCATCGACACGCCGGTGATCAGGCCGGGCAGAGTAATCGGCAGGATGACCAGGCGGCGGAACACAGTCTTGCCCGGGAAGTCGTAGCGGTCGAGCGCCAGAGCAGTCGGAATCCCGATCACAAGGCAGATCACCACCGCCGCCGAACCCACAATCAAGGAGTTCCAGAGCGCGGTCATCAGGTCAGGGTTGTTGAACGCCTTGATGTACCAGTCGAACGTGAAGCTCTCGAGCGGCAGGCGCGTGATGCTGTTCGAATTGAAGCTGAACATGATCAGCGTCACGATCGGCACATAAAGAAAGGCCAGAACGCACATCGCTGCGACACCCAGACCCGTGGTCCCGATATCGAGCGGTCTCTTGCGCAGACCCGCCCCGTTCATGGATACAACGGCCATCGCGTCCTCCCCTAACCTAGGTTGAGCCGGCCGACACGCTCAAGCTTGTCGGAGGCCGTAATGATACCAAGCACGATGAACAGTAGGACGACGCCCAGGGCCGACCCCAGAGGCCAGTTCATCGCCATGCCGAACTGTGTCGCGATGACGTTGGAGATCATGTTCGAATAAGGACCGCCGACCAGAACCGGTGAGATGAAATCGCCGATCGACAGTCCGAAGGTGAATGTGAAGCCCGCCAGGACGCCGGGGATCGAAAGCGGCAGCGTAATCTTCAGGAATGTCCTGAAACGTCCGGCACCGAGATCCTTCGAGGCTTCGATCAGACTGGTCGGAATTTTTTCCAGCGAGGCATAGATCGGCATCACCATGAAGGGCGTGAAGATGTAGGCCATAGTCACGACCATCGCACCCTGATTGTAAAGCAGGATGGTCGAAGGCTCATCGATGAGCCCTATCCACATCAGGAAGGAATTGAGAATGCCTTCACTGCCCAGGATGGTCTTCCAGGTGTAGGCCCGCAGCAGGTAACTCACCCAGAGCGGAACGATCGTTGCGGCATAAAGAAAAAGCCGGAGCCGGCCCGAACGCACCTTGAAGGCCAGAAAATAAGCCAGCGGATAACTCAGGAGAAAGGCACAGACCGAAACAGCCAGCGAAATCTTCAAACTGCGCAGCAGCACGTCATAGTACTGGGAATCCTGCAACAGAAGCGCGTAGTTGCCGAACTGGAAATCAGGAATATGGAACGGAAACTGGCGTGAATAAAAGCTGACCGACAGCATCAGGACATAGGGCACCAGAAGCACGGTACCCCACCACAGGGCCGGGCCCGTGAACAGGGCCCAGAAGTTCATGATGCGGCGTGATTTGTGGTTCATGCCGCAGCCTCTTCGGCCTCGACCGCTGCGACCTCATCGAGATCAAACAGCTTCAGGGTGTCGGGCCGAACGGAACAGGTCACCGTGTCGCCGACAGCCGGCAGGCCGGCTTCTGCCAGCCCGGTATCGAGCTGATGATGCACCATCACATTGCGGTCGGCGCCAACCTCGAGATCAAGACGAACAGCACCTCCGCTGAAGAACAGCTCCCTGACCGTGCCGGTAAATGTGCTGGCGCCATCGGCCGGTGCGGAACCATCGGCCACCAGCCGGATCTTTTCCGGGCGCATGAAGAGCGAGCGGGTCGAACCATCGGCGGCACCGCCTGCATCCGTAACCTTGATCGCCAGGCTGCCGACCTTGGCAACCGCACCCACCCCGTCGCGCACGACCGTTGCCGGGATCATGTTCGATGTGCCCAGGAACTCGGCGACATAGGCCGTCGTGGGGTGATCATAAAGTTCGGTCGGATTGCCGATCTGTTCGATCCGGCCGGCCCGCATCACCATGATGCGGTCGGACATGATCATCGATTCGGTCTGATCGTGGGTCACCATGATGAAGGTAATACCGACACGATCGTGAATATGGCGAAGCTCGACCTGCATGGTCTCCTTGAGCTTGGCGTCGAGAGCCGACATGGGCTCATCAAGCAGCAGTATGCGCGGCCGGTTGACCAGCGCACGGGCCAGAGCGACGCGCTGACGCTGACCGATCGAAAGCTGAGAGGGAAGCCTGCCTGCCATGCCGGGAAGCTCGATCATGTCGAGCATCGAAGTAACACGTTCCTCGATCTCTGCACGGCCAACACCGGCGATTTTCAGACCGTAGGCAATGTTCTCGGCCGCGGACATATGCGGAAACAGGGCGAAATCCTGAAACATCATGTTGACCGGCCGATGGAACGGCGGGTCATCGGTGACATCCTTGCCATCCAGCAGGATCGACCCGCTATCGGGATATTCGAAACCACCGATCATGCGCAGGGTCGTAGTCTTGCCGCAGCCCGACGGGCCCAGCAT
>JABIUG010000512.1 GCA_018700655.1 Rhodospirillaceae bacterium
CCGGCCTCCAGGAACTCCTTGGACCAACTGTAATAAAGACCCTCGGCGATGCCTTCATGGCGACATAAAGCCGCGATGCTTTCTTCGCCGCGCAGGCCCGATAAAACGATCCGGATCTTCTACTCAGCCGAATACCGCTTGCGCGTCTTGCGCCGAATGTCGCGGATGGCCTGTTCCGCCGGGTCGCTCTTGCTCATAGTTTTCTGCCTCATCTTCGTTCCCTACGGTCACTACGATCAGCCAGAAAAACTCCATTATGAAAACCACCCAATCTGTCCCAAAGGCGCTGACGGCAGACACCTGACAGACCTTGGATTGCCGTGAGCCTCATGCAGAAGGCCATACGGCGGCCCCCCACACAATCTTGACGCTCCAATGGTCGTCGTCTAGGAGCTGCCGATTGCGACCATCGCCGCCAATGCTCCCGCCAGCGGCATTTCCTGGCGCATGTAAAAACGCGCCGTCTCGCGCTTAGCTTCCAGGAACTCAGCATTGTAGGCATCGTCCGCCAGACCGGCCTTTGCCGCGCTCGCCTGACGCAAGAGTTGCCAGCCGCCCGCGACCGTACCGAACAGGCGCTGGTAGCTGGTTGCCCCGGCCAGCACGGCATCCTGGTCGGTGGCCATGGTTTCGGCGACCCAGGTGGTCGTGCGGCGCAGGTGATCGAGGCCAGCGGTGACCGCGTCGGCCAGATCGTCATCACCGCCGGAACGGGCGGCTTTGATATCGACATCAATCATTTCAAACAGATCAGATGCCGTTGCGCCACCATCCCGTGCGACCTTGCGCCCGACCAGATCGATCGCCTGGATGCCGTTTGTGCCCTCATAGATCGGCAGGATGCGGGCATCGCGGTAATGCTGGGCAGCGCCGGTTTCCTCGATGAAACCCATACCGCCGTGGACCTGCACGCCTTCCGAGGCGACAGAGACACCGCCATCGGTCGCCCATGATTTCACGACCGGGGTCAGGAGCTCGAAGAAAGCTCGCTGACGCCGGGCTTCATCGGCATCGCTCGTGCGTTCCGCGCGATCGAAACAGGCGGCAGTCCAGAAAATGAGGCCGCGCGTGGCTTCGGTGCGCGCGGTCATCCAGGCCAACATGCGCGCGACATCGGGATGCTGGTCGATCGTGACCGGCGCGCCGTTGCGCTGGCCCTGAACCCGTTCTGACGCATAGGTACACGCCTGCTGGCGGGCACGTTCGCCGATCGCCAGTCCCTGCAGCCCGACCGCGATACGGGCGTTGTTCATCATCGTGAACATGCAGGCCAGACCCTTGTGTTCCTCGCCGACGAGGAAACCGGTCGCGCCGCCATTGTCGCCATAGGCCATGACACAGGTCGGGCTGCCCTTGGCTCCGAGCTTCTTTTCCAGCGAGACCGCGCGCAGGTCGTTGCGTTCACCGGGTGTACCGTCTTCGCGCAGCAGGTATTTCGGCACGACAAAAAGCGAGATGCCCCTGATGCCCGGCGGGGCATCGGGCAACCGGGCGAGCACCAGATGAATGATGTTCTCGACCGCTTCGTGATCGCCATAGGTGATGAAGATCTTCTGGCCGGTAATCCGGTAACTGCCGTCATCAGCACGTTCGGCACGGCTGCGCAGCAATGCCAGATCGGTGCCTGCCTGGGGTTCGGTGAGGTTCATCGTACCCGACCAGGTGCCGGCAATCATATTCGGCAGATAAGCTGCCTTCTGCTCCTGCGTGCCGTGGCGCAGCAGCAACTCGATCGCTCCCTTGGTCAGCAGGGTGCTCAGCGACAGCGACATGTTGGAGGCTTCGAACATCTCCTGGACGGCCAGCGCCAGGGTCCAGGGCAGGTCCTGACCGCCATGCTCCTCGGGAAACGATAGGCCCATCCACCCACCTTCGACCATGGTATCGAAAGCCTCTTCGAAACCATCGGGCAGGCGAACGACGCCGTTTTCCAGCCTGCCGCCCTGCAGATCGCCCTGGCGGTTGAGCGGCGCCATCACCTCGCTCGCCAACTTGCCGGCCTCGCTCAGCATGACCGTGACGAGGTCATCATCGAGGGCACCTTCGTCCCATAATCCAGCGAGGTCCTTGAAGTCAGCCTGGGCTTCCAGGGCAAAGCGGATGTCGTCGACGGGTGCTGAAAACTCGGTCATGGCTTGGTCCGGCATGGTCATGGAAAGTCACCAGCGACACAGGGGCCACGGGCGCGCACAAAGATAGAGCAGATTCATCAGCAAAAATCGACTATCACGGGCTTGCCCCGATAGGCTTGATCCTCCGTTCTTCCCGCCAGCGAGACGTTCCATGAGCGACACCAAAGACAGCAGCGACCATCTCAAGATTGCCAACGGCTTCGTCGAACAGGCCAACCGCCTGATCGAAAGCGGCGATGATCCCGAAGCCGTGGGCCTGGCGATGACCCATGCAGCGGCCAACTTCACCGCGTTTGCCGCGGTGATGATGGAAGGAAGCCGCGAGGAGCTCGAAAACGTGGCCGACGAATACCGCCGCCTGCTCCACGCCTATTTCGACAGCCGAAGCCAGGCCTGACGGGAACCGACCGGTGCCGCCTGAAGCCTTCTTCGCGACAGCCGGCACACGATGACAGTCAGCGACCAGACGCCACCGCCCCTGCCCGGCCGCCACCGTCACGCACCGGTCGCTGCGATCGGCCTGTGGATCGCCGCCGCGTTCCTTTTCACGGCACAATCGGCAATCCTGAAATGGCTGGCCGACGACTATCATTTCTCGCAGATCCTGTTCGGGCGTTCTGTGATCGTGGTGCTGGGAACGTCTCTGATGCTCTTGTTCGGATCGGGGCTGGGTGCGCCTTTTCGAACCCGCAAGTTCCGCCTGCACGCCCTGCGGTTCCTGTGTTTCTTCGTCGCTCTGACCGCCTTCATCGAAGCGGTGCGCCACATCAAGCTGGCTGATGCGGTTGCCGTGAGTTTCGCCGCGCCGTTGCTGATGACCGCGCTGAGTGTGCCGCTGCTGGGCGAAAAGGTCGGCGTGCGGCGCTGGACCGCCGTTGCGATCGGATTGTGCGGCGTGGCGGTGATCAGCAATCCCACGACCGGGATCTTCGAAATGGCGGCGCTCTGGGCGCTGCTCGCCGCTTTCGCCTATGCCCTTGCCATCATCGTCACCCGTGTCGCGACCAGAACCGAAGAAACCGTGGTCACCGTGTTCTGGCTCAATGCGATCTATGTCGTGCTGATGCCGGTCTTTGCCCCCTTCACCTGGATCGTTCCCACCTGGGAAGCGGTCGGGCTGTTCGCTGCCTGCGGGTTGATCGTCATGGTCGCCCAGCTTGTCGCGGTCCAAGCCTGCACCCTGGCCCCGCCGCAAGTCCTGGCCCCATTCGACTACACCGCGATGATCTGGGCGATCCTGTTGGGTTTCTTCATCTGGGGCGACCTGCCGAGCTGGACCGTGGTCGGCGGCGCGACAATCCTGATTGCCAGCGGCCTCTATGTCTGGTGGCGCGAAGCCCAGCAGGAGAAACTGGCGCGATAGGGTTGTTGTTGTTTTTGTTGTCTTTTGTTCCCTCAGGCGCCGGGCGCTCCAACCACCACCTCAGGTGCCCCCCAGCGAAGGCTGGGGTCCATAGCCAGAGGCCCGGAAGAAACGCACCATCCTCACGCCCTCTACTCATCGGGCGTATGGGCCCCAGCCTGCGCTGGGGCACGGTTGGGTTGGTGGCACCATTCTCACGAGCCAAAGATTCGCCCCTCTCCCGTCGGGGAGAGGGTTGGGGTGAGGGGGTTTGGAGGGCTGGTTCAGACGGTCTTGATCTAGTCTTCGAGCAGTAAATCGTAGAACGGATCGGCGGAATCGGTTTCGATCAGGCGGCCGCGTTCGATGATGAAGAAGCGGTTGGCGACGCCGTCAACAAAACGCCGGTCGTGGCTGACCATGACGCAGGTCAACTCGCGCGTCAGAATTGCATCCTCAAGACGCTCGCGCCCGTCGACATCGAGATGGTTGGTCGGCTCGTCGAGGATCAGGACATTGGGCTGCTCGAACTTCAGCAGCAGGAAAAGCAGGCGTGCCCGTTCCCCGCCCGAAAGGGTGCCTATCTTTCGGGTCTGGTTGGTGTGGGGAAAACCGGCATGCACCAGTTCCGAACGCACGCGCAGATCGGGTACCGGGAAGCGTGTCGCAAAGAAGCGAAACATCGGCTGGTCATCGGGCAAACGCGACAGATCCTGGTCGAAGTATCCGGCCAGCACCTGCGGGTTGAAATAGACTTCGGCCTTCTCGGCGATGCGGTCCCCGTGGTTTTCATATTCGACCATCAGGCGTTTCAGATAGGTCGATTTGCCCGAGCCGTTCACGCCCAGGATGACCGCCCGGTCACCACGCGCCAGGGCCAGCCGTTCGATCCCGAAAAGCCGATCGCCGTTGGGTGCGGATATCTCGCAGTTGTTGCAGCGCAACAGGATGTTGGCCTGGGAATCACCATCCGCCAGGGCCAGCTTGCGCCGGTCCTCGGGCGCGACATAGGTGACGTCAGCCTTCTTTTTCTCGATCCGCATTTCCATGC
>JABIUG010000513.1 GCA_018700655.1 Rhodospirillaceae bacterium
ACGAGCGAAGGAACCACCGCCGATGCCGAATACCACAGGGCTATGGCTGCCAGCTCGTACAGGGCGAGCACGCTGATCGAGCGCCATTTTTGTGGGGTGGTAGTGTCCAAAATTCTGTCCGGCGAGGCCGGGGGAACTGCTCAGGTCTCCCCGGCAAACGCTCCTAGCGCTCGACGCACAGGGCGACACCCATGCCGCCGCCGATGCACAGGGTGGCGAGGCCTTTCTTGGCGTCGCGCTTCTGCATCTCGAAGAGCAGGGTGTTGAGCACGCGTGCGCCCGAAGCACCGATCGGGTGGCCGATTGCGATCGCACCGCCGTTGACATTGACCTTCTCGGGGTCGAGCCCAAGGTCCTTGTTGACCGCACAGGCCTGTGCGGCAAAGGCCTCGTTGGCCTCGATCAGGTCGAGGTCGCCAATCGACCAGCCGGCCTTTTCCAGCGCCTTGCGGCTGGCCGGTATCGGGCCTGAACCCATGATTGCGGGATCGACACCGGCATGGGCCCAGCTTGCGATCCGTGCCATCGGCGTGATGCCGCGCTTGCTGGCTTCGTCCGCTGTCATCAGCACGACCGCAGCGGCACCGTCGTTGATCCCCGAAGCGTTGCCGGCCGTCACCGTGCCGTCCTTTTCGAAGGCAGGACGCAACTTGGCGAGCGAATCGTATTCGACGCCGTGGCGGATGTATTCGTCCTGATGGACCACGGTTTCGCCCTTGCGTGTCTTGATCGTGACGGGAACGATTTCGTCGGCGAACCTGCCGGCCTTCTGGGCGGCCTCGGCGCGGTTCTGGCTGGTGACGGCGAAGTTGTCCTGATCTTCGCGCGTGATCTGCCACTGCTTGGCGACGTTTTCCGCCGTGTTGCCCATGTGATAGCCGTTGAAGGCATCCCACAGGCCGTCCTTGATCATGGTGTCGACCAATTCGGCCGGACCCATCTTGGTGCCGTTCCTCATATGCATGCAGTGGGGCGCCTGGCTCATGCTCTCCTGGCCGCCGGCGACAATGATGCTGGCATCGCCCTGCAGGATCTGCTGGTAACCCACGGCGACCGCGCGCAGGCCCGAACCGCAAAGCTGGTTCAGGCTCCAGGCCGGGCTCTCGACCGGGATGCCGGCATTGATCGAAGCCTGACGTGCGGGGTTCTGGCCTTCGCCGGCCTGCAGGATCTGGCCCATGATGACTTCATCGACGTCAGCGGCCTCGATCCCCGCACGGCTCATCGCGCCCTCGATTGCCACGGTGCCCAGAACATGGGCCGCCTGACTGGAAAGCGCTCCATTGAAGGAGCCGACAGGGGTGCGCGCCGCGCTGGCAATGACAATCTCGGTCATGATGTTCTCTCCGGGTCAGGCTGGAAGGTGTTGCCTGCAATATAGGGAAGAAATTGCTTCTTCGCAGGCGCAAAATTTTGTGTGCAGGTGCGAGATGTCAAAGGCGCGCAATTTGATAGAACCGCCACGGCAACGCATTCAATGTGCCCTCATGGGTGAAGGTCATGCTGATTTTTTCCAGCACACGCTGGCTGGCGATGTTGTCCGGGTTTGAAAAGGCGACCAGGCGATCGATCGTGAGGTTGGCGAAGGCCCAGTCGTGGATGCCGGCGGCGACTTCGGTGGCAAGGCCCTGGCCCTGGAGGTCCGGGTGGATGGTGAAGCCAAGTTCGATGGCGTCGAGTTCTTCCTTATCGAAGATGCCGGCGCGGCCTGCGAAGCGACCGTCCCGGGTCATCACCTTCCACTTGCCGTAGCCGCGTGTCTCGTGCTGTTCGATCCAGAGGGCAAGACGGATGTGCGCTTCTTCCTCAGGCCAGGGTTTCCCGTCGGCGCCGGTCAGAAAACGCGTGACGCGAGGGTCGCTGTGGAGTGCGATGACATCGTCGATGTCATCGGGTGACCAGGTCCACAGGGCGAGCCGCTCGGTCGTCAGGTTTCATTCAGACATCGCGCAGCCACGCACCCAGCGGCTCCCACAATGCCGCCTCAGCTCTGCTGCCGACCATCATGCCGATATGACCGGCGCGCGGTTCGATCATCACAGGGTTCGGCAGGGCATTGGCCAGGGCCGAGGCGGAGCTTGGCGGCACGATGCGGTCGCGGGTCGGCAGGGCGACGAAGCTGGGGCAGGTTAGGCGCGCGGGATCGACCAGCTTGCCACCGATCTTCCAGCAGCCTTTGCCGGGCTGGTTGTCACGGTACCAGCCGATCAGGCAGTTGCGGGCGGCCGGTGCTGCAAGCTCGACACCGTCGTTGAGCCAGTCTTCCAGCGCGACGAAGGCGAGCGCATCGGGGCTTTCGGGATCCATCGCGGCAAAGCGGCGGAATTTGGCCTGGATCAGGTTGGGCTGGAGCGAGGCAAACAGCGCCTGGATCAGGTCGACCGGGAGGGGCGGGGTGCTGGGCGTGGTCGGCAGGGCGGCGGCGACAGCAAGCATGCCGGTCTGGCCGCTGCGTTCGGCGTGGAAGTCCCAGGGGGTCGCCAGAAGCGCGAGGCCGGCGACGTGATCAGGTGACAACAGAGCCGCGGCCAGGGTCAGCAGGCCACCCATGCAATAACCCAGCATCGGGACGGGTGCCCCGGCGAGGGTTGTCGCGGTCTTGAGGGCGGGTCCGAGGCGGTCTGTGATGTAGGCATCGAGGTCGAAATCGATCTCGTTGTCTCCGGGAGCGCCCCAGTCGAGCAGCAGGGGGCGCAGGCCGTTTGCCCTCAGCCAGGCACAGAAACTGGCGCCGCAGCGC